>CAKREC010000014.1 GCA_934316925.1 uncultured Eubacterium sp. | reverse complement strand
GCGGGTGTAGTTCAATGGTAGAACACTAGCCTTCCAAGCTAGATACGTGGGTTCGATTCCCATCACCCGCTTTTGTTGTACCTAAAAATAGGAAATAGAAACTTGAAAGGGTGAATAAAGGTGGCAAAAAAGGTTCTTCTTGTTGGCATCAATGCAAAATATATTCATACAAATCTGGCAATCCGGTCACTGCAGGCAAATGCCGGAAAGTGGCGGAGTCAGGTGGAGATCTGTGAGTATACGATCAATCATCAGCGGGAAGAGATTTTTCAGGCACTTTATGAAAGACAGCCGGATGTGATCGGATTTTCCTGCTATTTGTGGAACATTGAGTATGTGTATGCACTGGCAGAAGATGTCAAGAAGATCCTGCCACAGGTAACGATTTTGATGGGTGGCCCGGAAGTCAGCTATCATCCCGAAGAAGTGTTGGAAGAACATTCCTGTGTGGACGTCGTTATGGTTGGCGAAGGGGAGAAAACCTTTGCGGAGTATCTGGAATATCTGGAAGAAGATGGTCGGGAAGAACGTCTTTTGGAGATTGCGGGTCTTGTCTATCGGAGCGAGGGAGAGTTTGTCCGCACCGAGCCAAGACAGGGTCTGGATATGAACGAGCTTGTATTTCCGTATGAGGATCTTAACGGGCTTGAAAATCATATCCTGTATTATGAGAGTATCCGGGGCTGCCCGTTTTCCTGCAGTTACTGTTTATCGTCGATTGAAAAGAGCGTTCGCATTAAGAATCCGGAAAAGACCAAGAAAGAACTTGATTTCTTTATCCGCCATAAGGTGCCACAGGTAAAATTTGTCGACCGTACATTCAATTGTAACCGCGATTATGCGTATGAGATCTGGAAATACATCGGTGAACACGACAACGGCGTGACAAATTTTCATTTTGAGATCAGTGGAGATCTTTTGCGGGAAAAAGATTTTGAATTGTTTGCTACATTCCGTCCGGGACTGATCCAGCTGGAGATTGGTGTCCAGTCGACAAATCCGGATACGATCCGGGCGATCCGGCGTACGATGAATCTGGATACACTGCGGGAAAGTGTAGCCAGAGTACATGAAAATCACAATATTCACCAGCATTTGGATCTGATCGCAGGACTTCCGTATGAAGATTATAAGAGTTTTCAAACGTCGTTTTGCGATGTGTATTCGATGAAACCGGATCAGTTACAGCTGGGATTTCTGAAAGTTCTTACCGGCTCTTATATGAATGAAGTGAAAGAAAATTATGAAATTCAGTTCAGCAGCCGTCCACCGTATGAGGTCTTTTGTACGAAGTGGCTTCCGTATCCGGATGTACTTCGCTTAAAATTGGTTGAAGAAATGGTAGAGGTTTATTACAATAGTTTTCAATTTGCGGCCGCTATGAGATTTCTGGAACCATTTTTTGAAACTTCATTTATGATGTACCAGAAACTTGGTGAATACTATAAAGAGAAGGGCTGGCTGGACTGCTCACACAGCCGTCTGGCAAGATATGAGAACTTATGGAAATTTGTTGAAGAGACACTGGCTTTGGATGAAAGTGAATGGAACATCTTCCGGGAGGCGCTTACATTTGATCTGTATCGGCGCGATTATGTGAAGAATCCGCCGTCGTTTGTCCGACCGCGTTCGGATGAAGAGAAGAGAAAGATCCGCGAGTATTTTGAAAAGCAAAAGAAGAGTGGAGATGTACCCGGATATGAAGGGGCGACGGTGCGTCAGCTGGATCATATGCTTTATATCACATCATTTCATTTTGACATGAATTTGCTTTTAGAACAGGGTAAAATAAAAGACACTGGAGAGCAGTTCTACCTGTTTGACTATAAACAGAGGAATCCGCTCGAACACAGTGCCAAAGTGATACCGATTGAATTGTAGGATTATTGATAGGTGGAAAGGATCTTTCTTAGGGACTGGATGATCGACTCACGGTGTGGGTGACCGCTTTCCTGTAGTTTTGCTGTAAGCTGCATGATCTTTTCCGGTTGATCCATGGCAAGATATAAGTGAGCCAGACACTCATAATCTTTTTTCTTTTGGGAGCCGTAAGACAACGCCAGCTCATAGGTGGCGATGGCTTCTGCAAGGAACCCGGCTGATTCGTAGCATCGTGCCAGACCGGACAAAAGGATCAAAAAGTTGTTATATTTTTCTTCATATTCAGATAATTCCTTGAAATTTCCGACACCGTATGCTAACTTTAAGTCTGTGTTGGAAAATTCAGAAAGATCCATCATTGGTTCCTTTATGATCTGCAGGATCTGTTCGATATAATATCTGACGTCTGCATCGGATGTTTCGATCTGCGGGATTTCCTCCGGGGAGATCTGCAGCTTTTTCAGATGTGAGATGTCTTTATTGCGGGTGCGGTTGGCCTCTTCTTCTCTGGCCCAGAACTCGTCACTTGCTTTTTTTTGTAACTTTTGTCTTTTGCGCTGCTCATAGTGAAGCCAGGCACAAAAGATGAAAAAACATATTAAGAATACAAGTATAAATCGATTCATAAATAAACTCCATTCAGAAAGGGGGAAGTCCTATGTTAAACCGTAAAAAACAGCGTATCGTTGCGGGTGTGATCTGCGCGATCATCATTTTTGCTATGCTGATCGGCTTGTTAGCATATGCTTTTTAGGAAGCAATATACTAGAGTATAATACAGCTTTGTAAAATGTGCAATATTGGAAGTGGAGGGAAGATCCTTTGAGACGACAAAGATTCGCGCCTGCCTTTTTGGTTTTGATCCTTATGTTTTTCCTGATCTGTGGGTATGTGGTATACGCCTATCATCAGGTAAAGCCGGGAGAAGGACGCATTTGCGAAGGGGTCTATGTAGGTGCAGTAAATATAAGCGGCATGACAGCGGAAGAGGCTGTGACAGCTCTTTCTGATTATGGCGCCGAATTAGCAAAATGTGAGATCATAGTAGATGTAAATGGCAGCAAGGTCAGCACGCAGATGTCAGATCTGGATTTTTCCTATCATGGCACAGAGGCAGTGAAGGAGGCTGTAAAACTTGGCAAAGAAGGAAACCTCTTTGAAAATTATGCGCAGTTAAAACAGATTGCGGCAGAACATAAAGTTTATGATATCAGCACTTCATTTTCTCAGAAAAAATTGAAGAAGTTTGTGAAAAATGAGTGTGGCAAAAAGTGTAACAGTGCTCAAAACGCCACGATCAAAATGAAAAATGGAACTTTAGTGTACGCAGAGGCAAAGCAGGGTGTTTCGCTGGACGTTTCGGCGACAACGGATGCGATCAAGGAAGCACTGGAGCAAAATGCGGATGCCAAGACGGTAGAGGTAAAGGCAGTGGTACAGGTTCAGGAGCCGACGGTGAACAAAGAACTGGCGAGCCGCTGCAAGGACAAGATCGGTGAATTCAGCACATCGTTTAATGCAGACAATGTCAGCCGGTCAAAAAATGTGGCAAATGCCGCCCGGCTGATTAACGGATCGGTTGTTTATCCGGGAGAGACATTTTCGGTTCATGATACGATCTCGCCGATGACCGAGGACAATGGATATTATGCAGCGCCATCCTATAGCAATGGACAGGTGGTTGATTCGATCGGAGGAGGCGTATGCCAGGTTTCTACAACATTGTATAATGCGGTTCTGCGCGCGGAATTGGAGGTTGTAGAGCGAAGCCCTCACTCGATGGTGGTTACTTATGTAAAACCATCCATGGATGCCGCGATCGCAGGCGATTACAAGGACTTTAAGTTCCGGAACAATACACAGGTGCCGATCTATATTCAGGCAGGCACTGATTCGGGGATCATCTTCTTCCGCATTTATGGGGAGGAGACAAGAGATAGCAGCCGTACAGTAGAATTTGAATCAGAAGTTACGGAAACGATTGAGCCGGGTGCGGATAAGATCACATATGACAAGACCAAACCGGAGTCCTATATGGAAGTGACACAGGAGGCTCATACTGGATATAAAGCAGTTTTGTGGAAGATTGTTACCGAGAACGGCAAATCGAAAAAAACACAGATCAACAGCAGCACATACAAGGCGGAGCCAAGATATGTGACAAAGGGAGCAGCCAAGAGCACGCCGACACCGGCGCCGTCTGCGACACCAAAAGCAAAGGCGACGGCAACTCCGAAGACGGCAACACCGAAGGCCAAGAAAAAGAGTGAGGCGGCAGTGACACCGGCACCGACAGCAACGCCGGCACCGGCAGTAAATGAACCTGTCACGGAGTAAAGGTGTGCATAAGAGAAACGAGGAATCACATGGAAATAGGAAAAATTCCAGAGAACGTGTTAAAACGCTCTGTATTTAAAAATATAACAGTGAAGAGGGACGAAGTTTTGATCCACTCCGGTGTGGGGGAGGATTGCAGTGCCCTTCAGGTAAAAGATAAAGCGATCGTGCTTTCTACAGACCCGATCACGGGAACGGCAAAAGATATTGGCAAACTGGCATTTCACATTACGGCAAATGACATTGCCAGTTCAGGAGCTGAACTGATCGGTATTTTGCTGACGATTATTTTTCCTCCTGAAAATTCAGAAGAAGAATTAAAACAGATCATGAACGATGTTTCGGAATTGGCGGGCAGATATCATGTTGAGATCCTGGGAGGACATACGGAAGTTTCTGCTGCGGTAAACCAGACACTGGTATCGGTTACCGGCGTGGGACAGATCGACCCCGGCAAGGTGGTATCAACAGGTGGTTTAAAACCGGGACAGGATGTGGTTGTGACAAAATGGATCGGTCTGGAAGGTACGTCGATCATTGCACTGGAAAAAGAAGCGCAGTGCAGAGAAAAGCTTCCGGGAGATCTTGTCGATACAGCGAAATCATTTCAAGATCTGCTCAGCGTTGTAGAAGATGGAAAGATTGCCATGCAGGTCGGCGTCAGTGCGATGCACGATGTTACAGAAGGCGGTATTTTTGGTGCTTTGTGGGAGATGGCAGCGGCTTCTGGTACCGGATTGGAGATCGACCTCAAAAAGATTCCGATCCGTCAGGAGACGATCGAAGTCTGTGAACTGTTTGATGTGAACCCATATTATCTTATCTCCAGTGGTTCTATGCTGATCGGAACGGATCATGGCAGCCAGTTGGTGGACGAACTTGCAAAAGCCGGGATCCATGCTGCAGTAGTGGGCAGAGCAACGGAAGGAAATGACCGCGTGATCGTAAACGGAGAGGAACGGAGATTTTTAGAACCACCAAAGCCGGATCAATTATTTGCTGCGCTGCAGTAGATTACGCACACAAAACCGTTTGAGTATGTCGTGATTTGGGATTTGGCATGGACACAAAATACGGAATGTGATATGATAAATATTATAAATTCAAAGGAGAGAAATTATGGCAACATTAAATGCAGAACATATAAATCCATTTCTCATGGCGGCAAAAAAAATCTTACAAGACATGTGTTTTGTAGAGGTGGCCATACAAAAGCCTTTGTTGAAGGAAGCTTCTTTTGAGCAGGATGACTGGGTGATCATTATTGGTGTTACAGGAGAGATGAGAGGACAGGTACTGATCGGCATGTCAGGAGACGATGCCTGCAATATTGCATCCAAGATGTGCATGATGGAAGTAAAGCAGATTGATGATTTTGCTGCGAGTGCGCTTAGTGAGCTGGGCAATATGATCATGGGTAACGCGGCTACCGTTTTTTCGTCGAACGGTGTTGGGATTGATATTACACCACCGACTCTTTCCAATGGAAAGGTCAGCTTTACCAATACATTTACGAAGACTTTGTGTGTACCGATGAGTTTTTCGGGTGGAAAGATTGAGATGTTTTTAGCTTTACGCCAGGAGGATTGATATGTTAAATATTGTATTACTGGAGCCGGAGATACCGTCCAATACAGGAAATATTGGACGAACCTGTGTGGCAGCAGGTGCAAAACTTCATCTGATCGAACCGATGGGATTTCAGATCAATGAAAAGCAGGTGCGCCGTGCCGGACTGGATTACTGGGAACAGCTTGATTATGAGATCTATGACAGTTATCCGGATTTTTTGCAGAAGAATCCCGGTGCCAAGATCTACATGGCTACCACAAAGGCAAAGCATACATACAGCGATGTTTCGTTTGAGGACGACTGTTATATTATGTTTGGCAAAGAAAGTGCCGGCATTCCGGAAGAGATTCTGGTTGAAAATGAAGAGACGACGATCCGGATTCCGATGTTTGGGGATATCCGTTCACTGAACCTTGGCAATTCGGTAGCGATCGTGTTATACGAAGCTTTGCGTCAGCATTCTTTTCAGAATCTGAACACGGTTGGCCATTTACACCACAGTCACTGGAATGATGGAACCATATAAAAACTTTGCAGTATTTCCATACATATGTTACAATTAGACCGTATATGCAGATCATGCATTACGGTCTTTTTAAATAAACATAAGGAGAAAGAGATGGCGATTAAAATTGTTTTGTTACTCGTGTTTTTTGCCGTCATGATGGGGATTGGCGTTTATACAAGAAAACACGCAACGGATGTAAATGGGTTTGTATTAGGGGGACGTTCGGTTGGCCCATGGCTGACGGCTTTTGCTTATGGAACTTCTTATTTTTCTGCAGTTGTATTTGTAGGATATGCAGGACAGTTTGGATACAAATACGGAATTGCGTCTACCTGGATCGGGATTGGCAACGCGCTGCTCGGATCTTTGCTGGCATGGGTTGTGCTGGGACGCAGAACACGTATCATGACGAAGCATTTTCACTCGATGACGATGCCGGATTTCTTTGGAAAACGATATAACAGCCAGAGCCTTCGCATTGTGTCATCGGTTATCGCGTTTGTATTTCTGATCCCATATACCGCGTCGGTTTATAATGGTTTGTCCTATTTGTTTGGAATGGCGTTTGATATTGATTTTCGCATTTGTGTTGTTGTGATGGCGTTACTCACGGGTGTTTATGTGATCATTGGCGGATATATGGCAACAGCGTTGAACGACCTTATACAGGGAATTATCATGCTGTTTGGCATCGTAGCAGTGATCGCCGCAGTTCTCAGTGGACACGGTGGCTTTATGGAAGCGGTAAAGCAGCTGGCAGGTATTGAAAGTGGTGTTATGCCGGGCGCATATGCTTCCTTTTTTGGCTCGGATCCAGCCAATCTGTTTGGCGTGGTGATCCTGACTTCTTTGGGAACATGGGGACTTCCACAGATGATACAAAAGTTCTATGCGATCAAGGATGAGAAAGCAGTACATATAGGAACGATCATTTCTACACTGTTTGCGGTTGTGGTTTCCGGAGGATGCTATTTTCTTGGAGGATTCAGCCGATTGTCCGGGGTTATGCCGGTAGATGGAGTCGTGGCATATGATACGATCATTCCGACGATGCTGTCTGATCTGCCGGATATTTTGATCGGAATTGTGATCGTGCTCGTATTATCCGCCTCGATGTCTACCTTATCGAGTCTTGTTCTGACTTCAAGTTCTACCTTGACGTTGGATTTTGTGAAACCTGTTTTTGCGAAAGATATGGATGACAAAAAGCAGCTGATCTGGATGCGGATTTTTCTTGCCGGGTTCATTTTATTGTCTGTTATGATCGCATTGGATCCGCCGGGATTTATTGCTCAGCTTATGGGTATTTCCTGGGGAGCTCTGGCGGGAGCATTTCTGGCACCGTTTTTGTATGGTCTGTATTGGAAAGGCGTTACGAAAGCGGCAGTTTGGGCAAGCTTTGTATGTGGTGTTGGAATTACAGTTTCCAATATGTTTATTAAATATATTGCATCGCCGATCAATGCAGGAGCGATTGCTATGGTTGCCGGACTGATCGTTGTTCCGGTTGTGAGCCTTGTCACACCAAAGATGGAGAGGGGTGCGGTAGAGGAGATTTTTAGCTGCTACGATGAGAAGGTTGTTGTGGAGCAGAAATTGGCTCTGCCAGAGGACGAGGAATAGTATTTCAGAATGGAGGGATACTTTGATTCGGACAGGTAATTTTGAGTTTGAAGAAACGGATGCATTGCGGGAATATTTGCAGGCAGGAAGCAAATTTCTGGAGTGTCTGGGGCCGTTGATTCCTGGGGGCGTTGGTGTTTACCAGCTGTATGAAGGTTCACTGCGGCCGGTTTATATCAGTGACGGAGTCATGTCGATGGAGCATGGAGTTTCGGCTCATATGTATGAGAGAACGAAGCAGGGGATGGAAATGATCCTGCCGGCAAAAGATTTTGAAAATTTGTGTCGAAAGGCGGTTGGGGCGAAAGAAAATCATACCTTGATCGACTGTGTTGTCCGATATCATAAAACGGAAAAACAGGATAGTTGGATGTGGGTGCGCGGAAGACATCTGGAGGAAACGGTAGGACAGGATCTGTTTTTATTCTTGTTTATGGATGTAGAAAAATATATCATCACTGAGCAGGAACTGGAAATCCAGACAGAGCGGTATCGTTTACTGGAAGAGACATCGCATGAGATCCTGTTTGAAATTGATGTGGTTAAGGATGTCATGACATATTCCTATCAGGAATTAGACGGTGATTACATTCGCCGCCGGATTCCGCATTACAGCGAATTTTCGAAGGACAATCCGTTGATCCATCCGGACTTTCAGCAGATGTTTTATTCGCATCTGACCATTGCCATGCACCAGAAGACGGATGCACAGCTTGAGTATCTTGGCAAGATTTCCGGCCGGGGATACGAGTGGCACAGAGCCTGCTACAATAGCATTGTGGATGATGCGGGCAATGTCGTGCGTGTTGTCGGACGCATCAAGAACATTCATGATGAGATGCTGCGACGCATGAGCAACAAGGAAAAACAGGATGCCCAAGGATACGGAAAAAGTCAGATCCAGAACCGGATTCAGACGAAGATTGATAATAGCGAGATGGAAGATTCTCATTGCATGGCATTATTTTCGATCCGCCATTTTAAGAAGATCATTGAGCAAAATGGGATCGCCTGTGCGGATACGATCACAAGAAAAGTAGAAAGTCTGCTTGCTGAGATTTCAGCAGGAAAACTTTTATATGGTACAATGGGAGATGGCCGCTTTCTCATCTATGAGAAAAATGGATCAGAGGAAGACTTTGATACAAAGATGGAACAACTGATCAGCAGTGTGGAGAACTGGGATCATCAGATCGCCGGTCTGTCATTGACATGCTGCGTGGGAGCGGCAGCGGTACAGGGAGTAGTGGATTACACATTTTTTTATCAGGAAGTGGAAGAGGCATTGCATATTGCCAAGATCACCCGGGATGAAAGATATGTCCGCGTATAAGAAATGGAGGATTCTATGGCACGAGTAAAAAAACATAGAAAATTTTGGTTTGGATTTAAAGTATTTATCTTGATCTTCTTGATCTTGATCCTGTTTGGCGGTGCTTTTTTGTACTTCAAGTATGGAAGAGATGTTTTTAAGATCCAGGAAGATGCAAGGGCATTAGTACAGGCATCGACAGCGGAGACATTCCGTTCCTCGGAGACTACGCTTGCTTACAACAAAAAAGGCAAGCAGATTGCGGTTCTGAAGGGAGATAAGGATGCGTACTATCTGAGCATTGACCGCATTCCGCAATATGTAAAGGACGCATTTATTGTCACAGAGGACAAGAAGTTTTACAAACATAACGGTATTGATGGAAAAGGTATTGCCCGTGCGGTAGTTGCTTTGGTGAAAAATAAAGGAGAAAAGAAGCAGGGAGCTTCTACGATCACCCAGCAGCTTGCCCGTGGCGTATTTCTTACGACCGACAAGACCTATGAGCGTAAGATCAAGGAGATTTTTATTGCGCTGGAACTGGAAAAGAAGTACTCGAAAGATCAGATTTTAGAATATTATCTGAATACGATTTATTTTGCGAATGGATATTATGGAATCGAAGCGGCGGCAAAAGGCTATTTCAGTAAAAGCTGTGAAGAGTTGTCGTTGGGACAGCTTACCTTTTTGTGTTCGATCCCGAACAACCCGACATTATATGATCCGATCGACAATTATGACAATACCGTAAGTCGTAAAAACCGTATTCTGGATCAGATGTTATCGGATGGTGTCATCAATCAGGTCGAATATGATGAGGCATATAATGAAAAGATTGAGCTCAAGATCCAGGAGGTTACAAAGCGTAACTACATTCAGACATATATTACCTATTGTGCGACGAAAGCACTGATGAAAGAAAATGGTTTCACATTCAAATATGAATTTGACAGTGATGCCGAAGAAACGGTATACAAGACGGAATACAATGAGGCGTATGCGACAGCACAGCAGATGCTTTTAAATAATGGTTACCGTATTTATACATCTATTGACCTGAAAAAACAGAAAAAACTGCAAAAAGCGGTCAATAGTCAGTTGTCCGGATTCAAATCCAAAAGTAAAGATGGCACCTATCAGATGCAGGGTTCTGCGGTATGTATTGACAATAAGACCGGCCGTGTCGTAGCGATTGTCGGAGGCCGTAGCCAGAAGACAGAAGGGTATTCTCTGAACCGTGCATATCAGTCGTTCCGTCAGCCGGGAAGTTCGATCAAGCCACTGATCGTTTATACACCTACGCTGGAGCGTGGAAGTACTGCCAGCACTACAGTACATGACTACAAGTTTAGCGGTGGCCCATCGAATTCAAGTGGACGTTATTATGGTTATGTTTCTCTGCGGTATGCGGTAGAACAGTCATTGAACACCGTTGCCTGGCAGCTGTTCCAGAAGCTGACGCCGGAGGTTGGTCTTGACTATCTTTTGAAGATGCAGTTTTCCAAGATTGTTAAATCTGACTACTATCTGCCTTCTTCGCTGGGTGGTCTTACGTACGGTGCCAGCGCCGTGGAGATGGCGTCTGCGTACGCAACACTGGAGAACAATGGTAAATACCGTGAGCCGACCTGTATTATCAAAATTCTGGATTCAGAGGGCAATGTTGTTGTCAATGATAAAGTAAAAGAAAAATATATTTACAACGCTGACGCAGCGAATTCGATGGTTGACATCATGGAAGGTGTTATTACAAGAGGAACGGCCAGAGGACTTGGTCTTGATAATGGAATGCCAAGTGCAGCCAAGACCGGAACGACCAATGACAAAAAAGATGGATGGTTCTGTGGCTTTACGCCATATTATACGACCGCGGTATGGGTTGGATATGATACACCAAAGACCGTGGATGATCTGTATGGTTCTACGTATCCGGGACGGATCTGGAATCAGTTTATGAATGCGATCCACAGTTCGTTGGAAGTGAAAAATTTCGATTTTGAAGGCAAAGCAAGTTCTTCCGGAAGCAGCAGTGGCAGCTATTCTTCTTCCGGAAGTAGTGGTCAGTCATCAGACTCTGGAAGCGGAGGAAGTACATCTGACGTGGACAAAGACGCAGATGATACCGATGATTCGGTTGATAAAGATGCTGACGACGATAATAATGTAGACGCTACAGCGGCGCCAGCTACGGAGGCGCCAGCGACCCAGCCACCGGCTACGCAGGAACCGGCCACACAGGAACCGGCTGCGACCCAGCCACCTGCGGATGAACCGGATACTGTGCCGGAAGATCAATAAAAGAATAAAATATGCAACAAATACTTCTGCTGATTCGTTATATAAACAAATGCGATAAGTGGGAGTATTTTGCTATATCTAGAGGAGTGATGTTATGGAAATGAATGTGATCCGGAAACGATGCTGTGCCAGGGTGGCATTTTTTCTGTTTTTTGCAGTTGTGGTATTCTCCGCGCTAAGGACGAACCGGACGATAAGCCTGGCAAAAACCAGAGTGACGAACAGTACAGTAACATACGAGAAAAAAGGCGCGACCCTGATCATAAAGGGAAAAGGGAGTATGCCGGGGAATATGAGGTTTGGAACGAAAAAGGCGACAAAGAACATCAAAAAGGTTGTGATCCGATCCGGGGTAACTTCTGTGAGTGATAGCGCTTTTAAAGGATGCAAAAAGCTGCAAAAAGTGACCCTGCCGTCTACGGTTCAAAAAATCGGAATCGAAAGTTTTTCGGGGACAGCGATCCAGACAATTTCGCTGCCGAAAAACCTCAAGCTGTTGGGCGCAGGGGCTTTTAAAGGATGCAAAAAGCTGCAAATTGTCAAATTAGCGACAGGTTATCAGTGTTATGGAAAAGGATCTGAGGATCGTCCGATCCGTGTCTTTGATGGTGTGTTAAAAGAACTTCATTTTTTGAAGCCGGTCAAGGACTTAAAGACGTTGCCGTGGCTGGGGTTTGAAACCTACAATTATGAAATGATCGACAAAGAAATGAATTACGCAGCGACCGAATACCTCACGGAGGATGGATTGATCTTTACAGAACGAAAGGGAGGGGGATATACGCTTGTCTATGTTCCACGTTGCAAGAAGAAAGTTAAGATCATTGGAAACTGTTTGGCAATTGACCTCAGTGCGTTTTGCCATTATGTAAAAGATGGTGTATATGAGCATTGTGATGGTGCTGTGAGCATTTTACTGCCGCCATGGATCTACGAAGTGATTCCGGCAGATCATTGTGGAAAAGGGCTTCCGATTGATCTGAGCGGCTACAAATTGGATACCAAGAGCCTTGCTGCATTTGTCTCCTTTTTAGGGGTGGATGCAGTCAGAAAGTATTATCCGGACCGCGTCAAAACAGAGGGCGAACAGACGATGATCGATGGGATCTCCTTATCGGATATCATAAAGAAAACAAACACCGACAGCACATCAGCAGACAGTGGGGAATCCACGTTGGTATTGGGAGGCGGTGAAAAAAGTTTTTGTACCGATGATAAACAGAAGAAAATGTATTTTGCGGTAGATAAAAGAAGTGAGATCTTAGTACAGCTTCGTTTGCAAAACGAGTCATTGGGAAGTTTCCAGATCCAGAGACGAACAGGCAAAAAATGGATCACCATTACTTCAACCGATATACAAAATAGTGCTGAATCGGTTCAGTTCATAGCTGATCCGGGAAAATACCGGATTCAACTCCGGATCACAAGCGGAAAACTCGACGGTACATTGCAAGTGACACAACATCGGAAAGTGTATTTTCATGCGGAGAAAAGTGGCAGGACGAAAAAGAAAGCGGCCTCATTGCAGGAACGAGAACCGGCATCCAAGCTGGACCGCAATGCACCACAATACTATGGTTTTCAGTATATGACGTACAACGACGCAAATGTAAAATGGATGAAATTTGTAAAGAGAAAAAATGCGAAGGGCGAATTTTACATTGCCAATTGTGGAGTGTTTGGCGAGTCCCCGATCACCGTGACTATTTACAAGAAGGGAAAACAAAAGCCGGTCAAGACATATCATATTAAGGGAAATAACGATTCGATCCGGTTGCTGAAAGTAAAAGGGAAGGGCACTTATTACATAAAACTCAGCCGCAAGACAAAGAAAACAACAGGGGCAGTTCTCTGTGGATTTCAATATGACTAATGATGGATGAAAAGTAAAAACAGGCAGGAATCCAAAATGTGAGGTTCCTGCCTGTCTTTTTGTATATTCAGAAAAGAATTATTTTTTGTCCTGATGATATTTTTTCAAAATCTTTTCGATTCGCTCGGTTGGATTCAGATATTCAGAAATCGAGGAATCGTGGTTCAGAGTATCGATCAGCAGAGCAATATATTTGCTCATGTCGACATTGATATAATACTCACGCTGCAACAATTCTTCCGGCTGGTAAACCAGATTTGTTGTCATAACGCGGTAGATCAAACCAGTTTCGTATGCCTTATCGAATTTTTCAAGACCATTTGTGAAAAGTCCAAATGTGGATGCGATGAAGATACGACCAGCATTTCTGCGTTTTAATTCAGTTGCTACATCGATCATACTCTCGCCGGAAGAGATCATGTCGTCGATGACAACAACATCTTTTCCTGCTACGTCAGAGCCGAGGAATTCAT
Source organism: uncultured Eubacterium sp. (assembly GCA_934316925.1). GTDB lineage: Bacteria > Bacillota > Clostridia > Lachnospirales > Lachnospiraceae > Eubacterium_F. Next base: position 30,769 of record CAKREC010000014.1, on the reverse strand, counting down.
GAGCGATGATCGGATTTCTTCCTTCAATGATCTGTGTATAATCTCTTCTCTTATAGAAGGTACCAACATCAACACCAGCTACATTTCCGAAGTAAATAGCTCGTCCCATAGCACCTTCGTCTGGACTGATGATCATCATGTTTTCTGCGTTCATGTGAATGTCATCGACATTGGCAAGAAGTGCTTTGATGAACTGGTACGTAGGCTGAACCGTTTCAAAACTCTTCAATGGGATCGCATTCTGGACACGTGGATCGTGAGCATCGAATGTGATGATATTTTCTACACCCATATTGGTAAGTTCCTGAAGGGCTAATGCACAGTCAAGAGATTCTCTGGAGCTGCGGCGGTGCTGTCTGCTCTCGTACAAGAAAGGCATAATTACGGTGATTCGGCGTGCCTTTCCGCTGATCGCTGCAATCATACGTTTTAAGTCCTGATAATGGTCGTCCGGAGACATATGATTGATCTGGCCACATACTTTATAGGATAAGCTGTGATTACATACATCAACTAAAAGATAAACATCTTTACCGCGAACGGATTCATTTAAAATACCTTTGGCTTCACCGGAACCAAATCGTGGACAAACGGCGTCCAGAATGTAAGAATCTTTTTTGTAATTGGTAAAATGAATCGATGTACCGGGATTGGATTCGTTTCTCCATCCAACGATGTAGTCATCAACTTTTTTACCGATTATGCGGCTGCTTTCTAAAGGGATGATCGCAAGGTCGCCATATGGAATTGTCTGGGATAAATCTTTTTGACTCATTATAAATTTCCTCCAAAAAATCTTTGCTTGTAGTTACTGGATCTATATAGCCGGGGAATGCCCGGAATGGCACCTGGTCAGGTGCGCGATATAGCTAATTTCAGACGGATGTCGTCTCCGGTAAGCTTTAACAGAGTGTAATTGCTCGTGATACGGGAGAAGATCCGTTCGCTGTATTGTTCTCGCAGATCGTCAAAAGACAGATTGGTCGAGATGATCGTAGAACGATGATAGTTCAATCGTGTGTCAATGCAGCGATACAGCTGTGACGAAGTAAAACTATTGTTCAACTCGGTACCAAGATCATCAATGATAAGAAGATCACTGTCTAAAATATAAGAGATCGTGGCATCCTTTTTGGCATAGGATAACTCGCGGTCGAACTTGTACGACTCTAAAATATCAAATAGTTGCAAGGAAGTCAAGTAAACAACGGTGTGAGAACTGTCCAAAAGTTCCTTGGCAATGCAGTTGGTGAGGAAGGTTTTTCCGACACCGGTATTGCCATATAGTAAAAGATTGCCATGAACTTCGTCAAAATGCATGACAAAATCCTTTGCCGTGCTCAAGATTCGTGACATATTGCTACGCGGACTGAGCCCGGTCGTTTCTTCTATATAATCATCCGGATACAGCGAAATATCAAAATGAGAAAAATTTTCATTTTGCAAAATGTCCTGTAGATTGGATTGCGAGTATAAATAATTTACAATGGCATTTTCAAAACAGTGACATTTCTTGTCCCCGACATATCCGGTATCTTTGCAGTCTTTGCAGGTGTATACCGGTTTCAGGTAGTCAACAGGAAAGCCATGTTTTTCAAGCAGTTTTTCTTTTTTGACTGTAATTGCCTGGATCTGTTTGTCCAGATCGGTGCTTGTAGATCTGCCGCTGAGCTTTTCTTTGGCAAATGCAAGGGATAATTCCCGGATCTGTGCATCCAGTGACTCCATCTCCGGAATCCTGGCAGCAATCTCCTGGTGACGCTCGTCCATGATGTCCTTTGTGCGTAACTGCCGTGCGTAATATGCGGACATCAGCTGTTCATATTGGCTGTTTGTAAGTACCATGTGATCCTCCATTCGAAAATTCACTAACTATGCTGTCCCTGTAAAAGCTGACGTTCTAAGTTGGAATAATCGCTCTCTGAATAGGAACGCTGCGGAAAATTCTGGAATTGATTTTTCGAAGCAGAACCTGTTTTTTTGGTTGTGGAATTTTTCTTTTTCTGTTTGTAGCTTTCGTCACTTCGTTCAATGTCCTGTAAAGTAGAAATCTGTTTGTTGTGCCAGTTTGACAGGATCTTGGACGCGTATTGAAAATTGGCGTCGCCTGTCTGCAATACGGTGCGGCGGCAGGCCTCTTCAATGATTGTATCGTCAAAATGATATTCGTCCCAGCTGTCTACGATATCACACTGAACCGGTTTGAGCATACCATGAATGCCAAATGCTCTGGCAACAAGCGAATAACGACCGCCGAAATTTTCAGACTCCGCTTTGGCTTCCTCCGGTGTGTGTATGCCCTGGGCAGCCCATGAGATACCGATCGCTTCAATGTAATTTGGATTCTTCTTTCCCTTTTTTACTGCCGTAGCATATAACGTCTTTACCAGTTCGGAAGAAAAACCTACATCACACATAAAATACAGGATCGTCTGCAGATGCGATTGCGATACCGGCTCGCCTAAAAGCCGTTCGACGCCACTGATCGCTTCATCAATCTCAGAATCTTTCATCAGTGCCTCTGCCTGCAGTGGTGTGTATGTCTGCTTATCCGGGATCGCCACATTCATGGTAGAAGATGCTGCCAGTTCAGCAGAAACCGGTGTTGCTGCCGCTGAAGGTGCGGATGTTTCATGTACAGGCTGCTGCGATGCTCTGGTCTGATCTTTGTTGGAATTTGCAAGCAACGTAATGCCGGTGATCGTACCGTCTGTTTCTTCCAGAGAGAGCAGGGATTCACGCTGCCAGTAGTGAAGACCGCGCTGGACATCACTTTCTGTACACTCCAGATGGTCTGCCAACGAACGAACGGACAGCGCAGATGCCGCTTCCTGGTTCTGGCTTGCCATGGACAGATATAGATACAATTTGACAAAGTTGCCATCGGCTGCACTCATATATTTTGTAATAAAAGAATTCGGAATGATCGTATTTCCTGAATTCAGATCTGTTGTAATATGTATACTCATAAATATGCTCCATTCTATAGCGAATATCAGCTAAATTCTATCTTTTTATATTCTGTGCACAAGGAGTATATCATAAAGAAAATTCTCATGCAAATGTCAACAATCGACAAAATACTTGCATAAAAAAGTTGTTAATAGTGTTGATAATGTTGACAACAAATGTTCGATTTTACTATTTTTGTAGAAAAGAATTCAACAAATGCCGTAAATACGGGCTTTGTGGCATTGTGGATAAAAAATTGCAAAAAATTGAAAAAAAGCTTGACAAAAAAGTATCCACAGCCAAAGTGTACTACTGAATGTTGATAAGGCTGTGGATAATGTGGATAAATTATTTGTTCAGGAGGTTTTCTCCGATTTCTACGACGTTTCCGGCACCCATAGTTATCAACAGGTCACCGTCGACTAAATTTTTTAAAATAAATTGTTCAATCTCATCAAAGGATGGATAGTAATGAACGTCTGCTCCGAGTTTTTTCAGTTCATCGGCAAGCGTCCGGGAGGAGATGTCACCCGGGTCTTTTTCTCTTGCAGCATAAATGTCAGCAAGGATGATATGATCTGCCATCGAAAGTGATTTGGCAAAATCCTTTAAAAAGGCTCTGGTTCTTGTGTAAGTATGTGGCTGGAATACGCACCATAATGATTTGTGAGGATAATTCTTTGCCGCAGTAAGCGTTGCTGCAATCTCAGTCGGATGGTGTGCATAGTCATCAATGATCGTAAAACCATTTTTGGTTCCCTTGAGCTGGAAGCGGCGATCGGTCCCGTGGAAAGCACTGAGGGCATTCTGGATATGCTCGTTGGAAATGCCATATAGAGATGCGAGTGCCAAACATGCCAGCGTGTTGGAAATGTTGTGTTTTCCAACAACGGCGAGGGAGTAATGACCATGATTCTGTCCATTGACAATGGCGTCAAAGGATCCACGGCCAAAGTCGTCATAGGTAATATTGGCAGCAGTAAAGTCTGCTTCTTTGTCCTCAAGGCTGTAGGTCAGGACTTTGCACGCAAGTCCGTCGCTGATCTCCTTATAATTGTCAATGTCGGCATTGATGATCAAGGTGCCGTCTGCCGGGATACGCTCTGCAAACTTGCGGAACGAGTGGCGGATATCGGCCAGATCTTTGAAAAAGTCCATGTGATCTTCTTCAATATTCAGAATGATTCCCACGGTTGGGAAAAACTGCAGAAAACTATTGGTATATTCACATGCTTCGGTAATAAAATTGTCCGAGTGACCAACACGGATATTGCCATGGATCGCAGGGAGAATGCCGCCGACAGAGATCGTAGGATCCATGTCTGCCTCTAAGAAAATATGAGAGGCAATGGATGTGGTCGTGGTTTTTCCATGGGTTCCGGCGATCGCGATCGCAGAGTGATAATTTTTCATGACCTGTCCGACCATGCGGGCACGCTCCATCATAGGAATACCAAGCTCCTCGGCGCGGGCATACTCCGGATTGGTGGATTTTACAGCTGCCGTATAAACAACTAAATCAATATCTTTAGTAATATTCTCAGCTACTTGCTCATATACTACTTGTATGCCAAGACTTTCCAGATGTTTTGTGATCTTGCTCGCATGCCAGTCAGAACCGGTAATGGTAAATCCGGCAGTGTGGAGCAGCTCAGCAAAACCACTCATACTTATGCCACCAATGCCAATAAAGTGGACATGACATGGGTGATTGAAATCAATTTCGAACATGGTTTTTACCTCTCCTATCATTTTATATTATTGATATCTTCATTATATATTCCGACTATGGAAAAAACAAGATATAAGGTGAAACTGCCGAAGGAAAATGGTAATTGCTTGTATAAATTGACGAATTTTATCAATATCTGAAAAAATAATTGTATATTTTATACACAATTCTTGGCAAATGTGTTATAATCATTTTATTATATTACAACAGGGGTGATAACATGATAAAAAAAGAAATGATTGCCATGTTGCTTGCCGGGGGGCAAGGATCAAGACTGGGAGTTTTGACATCGAATGTAGCAAAACCTGCTGTAGCTTTTGGGGGAAAGTATCGTATCATTGATTTTCCATTGAGCAATTGTATCAATTCCGGAGTAGATACTGTAGGTGTATTGACACAGTATCAGCCATTGAAGTTGAACACGCACATTGGAATTGGTATTCCGTGGGATCTGGATCGCAATATTGGGGGCGTATCCGTTCTTCCACCATACGAGAAGAGTACAAGTAGTGAATGGTATTCCGGTACAGCCAATGCCATTTACCAGAATCTTAAGTATATGGAATACTACAACCCGGATTATGTATTGATCCTGGGTGGTGATCACATCTACAAGATGGATTACCAGGTAATGTTGGATTTCCACAAAGCAAACAATGCGGATATTACGATGGCTACAATGCCGGTGCCGATCGAGGAAGCCAGCCGTTTTGGGGTTTGTATTACGGATGATTCTCATCGCATCATGGAGTTTGAAGAAAAACCTGAGAAGCCAAGAAGCAATCTGGCTTCTATGGGAATTTACATATTCTCCTGGCCGGTATTGAAAGAAGCGCTGATCACATTGAAAGATCAGAATGGCTGTGACTTTGGTAAGCATGTCCTGCCATATTGTCATCAGCGTGGTGACCGTATTTTTGCCTACGAATACAACAGTTATTGGAAGGATGTAGGAACACTGGGTTCGTATTGGGAAGCCAATATGGAACTGATCGATCTGATTCCGGTATTCAACCTGTATGAGGAGTTCTGGAAGATCTATACGAAGAACGACTGGATCCGGCCTCAGTATATCGCTGAGGATGCCATTATCGACAAAGCGATCATGGGGGATGGCTGTGAGATATATGGCGAGGTACATAATTCGGTTATTGGTTCCGGAGTTACGATTGAAGAGGGAGCAGTTGTCCGTGATTCGATCATTATGAATTCGGCATCGATCGGAAAGAATACCGTATTGAACCGCACGATCGTGGCAGAAGATTCTACGATCGGTGACAATTGTGTACTGGGCGACGGAGAGGACGATGTTCCAAACAAAGTGAAACCGGATGTATACGCGTTCAATCTTGTTACGGTAGGAGACAATACCGAGATTCCGGATGGTGTCACGATTGGAAAGAATACTGCGATCGCAGGAAAGACAACAAAAGAAGATTATCCGGATGGTGTGTTAGCAGCCGGAGAAACTCTGATAAAGGCAGGTGACATATTATGAGAGCGATTGGATTGATCTTAGCGGGCGGTTCCAGCAGCCGCATGAAGGAATTGACCCAAAAAAGAGCGACTGCTGCGATGCCGATTGCATGTGATTACCGCAGTATTGATTTTGCGTTGAGTAATATGGCAAATTCCCAGATCAACAAAGTGGGAGTTTTCACACAGTACAATGCCAAATCTCTGGCAACTCACTTGAATTCATCCAAGTGGTGGGATTTTGGACGTAAGCAGGGCGGTCTGTTTGTATTTACGCCGACACAGACGCAGGACAACAATCAGTGGTATCGCGGAACAGCGGATGCGATCGCGCAGAATATTGATTTCCTCAAAGGAAGTCATGAACCATATGTTATTATTGCATCAGGTGACTGCGTGTATAAGATGGATATGAATAAGCTTTTGGAATATCATATTACCAAAGGTGCTGACATTACGATTGTTACGAAAGAGCTGCAGGAAGTAGAGGATCCGACCCGGTTTGGTGTGATCAGCGCACAGGCCAATGGTCTGATCACGGATCTGGAAGAAAAACCGATCATGACAGACAAACATCTGGTTTCTGCCGGCATCTATGTAGTGCGCCGGCGTCAGTTGATCGAGATGATCGAACGGGCTCAGGAAGAGGGCGGATTTGATCTGGTAAAAGATGTCTTCATCCGATATAAAGGAATCAAGAAGCTGTATTCTTATCCACTGGAGTCATACTGGAAAAATATTACAACCGTTCAGTCTTATTATGAGACCAATATGGATTTTCTGAAGAAAGAGATCCGGGAGTACTTTTTCAATGAGTACCCACAGATCGCATCAAAGATTGAAGATCTGCCACCGGCTAAGTACAATGCCGGCTCTTGTGTGAAAAACAGTTTGATTGCCAGCGGCTGTATTATTAATGGAGAGGTAAGCAACTCCTTGTTATTTAAGGAAGTGTATGTTGGAAACAATGTTACGATCCGGAATTCGATCATTTTAAATGACGTTTATATTGGCGATAATGTTACGATAGAGAACTGCATCGTGGAAAGTCATGGAACGATCAAGAGTGGTGCTGAATACAAAGGCTCACCGGATGAAGTTCAGATCGTGGTAGAACAGAATAACCGTTATGTACTTTAGAACGGTTTGATGTAAAGGGGGAAGAGGGATGCAGATAACAGATATTCGGATTCGTGTGATCAACAAGGATTCGAAAATGAAAGCTGTCGTATCCGTTACGTTTGATGACGCCTTTGTAGTTCATGATATTAAAGTGATCGAAGGCGACAAGGGTTTATTTATTGCCATGCCAAGCAAACGCACACCAGATGGGGAATACCGTGACATCGCTCATCCGATCCACGGAAATATGAGAGGCGTTTTGCAGGACATGATTTTGGAGAAGTATGAGCAGGCATTAGCATTGCCGGCACAGTAAACGGGTGTATTGACGATAGAGGGGCTGTCTGAGGACGGCCCCTTTTTAAAATATGATATTTTCAAATGTATGAGATTCCGTTATAATGATACAAGATATTTTATGTCTGTTGGAAGGAGAACAATATGCAGATTTTGATTATTCGACATGGGGATCCGGACTATTCGATTGATTCCCTTACAGAAAAGGGTTGGAAAGAGGCAGAACTTCTTTCTGAGCGTCTGGCAAAGCTTGAGGTAAAAGATTTTTATGTATCCCCGCTGGGGCGGGCAAAGGACACGGCCAGTCTGACCATGAAGAAACTGGATCGTCAGGCAACCGAATTACCATGGTTGCAGGAGTTTTTCCGTGCCAAGATCGCGAAACCCAATAAACCGGAAAAATCAATTTCCTGGGACTGGCTTCCACAGGATTGGACGATAGAAGAAAAATATTACGATAAAGACCTCTGGTGTCAGACCGATATTATGAAGGACAGTACGGTGCAGCAGGAGTATGAATGGGTTGCCAAAGGGCTGGACGATCTGCTGGCTTCACACGGTTATGTCCGGGAGAACAATTACTACCGGGTTGAAAATGCGAATACCGACCGCATTGTCTTCTTTTGCCATTTTGGGGTCGAATGTGTGATGCTCAGCCATCTTCTTGGTATTTCACCGATGGTGTTGTGGCATGGATTTTGTGCGGCTCCGACTTCCGTGACAACGATCAATACGGAAGAACGTCGGAAAGGAATTGCGTCATTCCGTGTCAGCTCATTTGGAGATATTTCTCATTTGTATGTAGCAGATGAGCCGCCGGCATTTCATGCCAGATTTTGTGAAACATATGGCAAAGAGGGCGAAAGAATAGATTGAGAGGAATAGATTATGTTTTTGATCGTAGGATTGGGAAATCCAGGTAGAGAATATGCGGCTACCAGACACAATATTGGATTTGATGCCATTACGTACTTGAGTGACGAATATCAGATCCCTTTGAAGAGCAAAGAAGGAAAAGCACTTGTAGGAAAGGGAATGATAGCAGGACAGAAAGTCATGCTGGCACAACCACAGACATATATGAATAACAGTGGAGAAAGTGTGCGGGCGCTGGCTGATTTTTATAAACTGGAGCCGGAAGATATTATCATTGTATATGATGATATTAGCCTGGATGTAGGTCAGATCCGTGTGCGGCCGAAAGGAAGTGCGGGAGGACACAACGGGATCAAGAGTATTATTTCACATCTGGGGACCCAGGAGTTCCCAAGAGTGAAAGTCGGCGTTGGAGCAAAACCCGAAGGCGGAGATCTGGTAAAACATGTGCTGGGACGTTTTTCAAAGGAAGAGGACGGGATGTTCCGGGATGTATTTGCGCTGACGGATCTTGCAGTTTCGACGATCCTTACCGATGGGGTAGAAGCGGCGATGAATCAGGTAAATGGAAGAAAAGTAGAGAGGTAATTTGTGGAAACATTATTAGCACCATTGCGGGAATGGGAAGAATACAATGAACTTAAGATAGCAGTGGAGCAGGGGAATACACCGGTACAGGTGTCAGGATGTCTGGATATCCAGAAGTGTCATTTTGTGTATGGTATGGAGGATGATTTTGATGTCAGACTCATTGTTACCCACAATGAGGTAAGAGCCAAAGAGATTATGGAGGACTACGGCATCTATCGAAGCAATGTGTTGTACTATCCGGCAAAGGATCTTATTTTTTACAGTGCGGATGTGCATGGACAGGCGATCGTGAAAGAGCGGTTAAAGGTGATCCAGGCATTGGCAAGTGGTGAGCCGGTTACAATTGTCACAACCATGGATGGAGGTATGGATTTTTGCATGCCTTTTTCTTGTTATGCTCAAAATGCGATTCACATTGCGCTGGATGACGAGTGGGATTTAAAGGAACTTCAGAAAAGATTGTCTGATATGGGTTATGAGAATGTTTCGCAGGTGGAGCGGGAAGGTGAATTTTCTGTTCGCGGCGGGATACTGGATGTATTTGCACTCACCGAAGAGACTCCTTCCCGAATCGAATTCTGGGGCGATGTAGTGGATGGCATCCGCAGTATTGATGTGGAGAGCCAGCGCTCGGTGGAACAGCTGGATGAAATTACGATCTTTCCGGCGGCTGAGGTGTTTATGACACAGGACATGGCGGCACGGGGGATTCACAATATTGGAAAAGATCTTGAGATACAGGTAAAAAAACTGAAAGAGGATGGGAAGAAGCAGGAAGCGTCCCGTCTTCAGGAAAATATAGAAAATTTTTGCGAGACCTTTCGGGCGTATCATGGCCTGGTCAACGTAGAAAGTTATATTTCTTATTTTACGAAAGAAACGGTTTCCTTTTTTGATTATTTTGAAAACCGGAAAGTCGTAGTTTTTCTGGATGAACCAAACCGTTGTCTGGAAAAAGCGGAGGCAGTGGAGTACGAATTCCGGGAGAGTATGTCAGGACGGCTGGAAAAAGGATATATTCTGCCAAAACAGATGGATGTTTTGTATTCTGTACCGACGGTGCTTGCTAAACTGCAGCGATATCCACTTGTGCTTATGACGACGATGGATACGGCGCTGAAAGAATTTTCAATCCGGCAGCAGTTTACTTTTCAAGTGCAGTCTGCGCCATCGTATAACAATAATTTTTCCATCTTAGCAAAAGATATCCAGCGGTATCAACGCAAAAAATACGGCATTTTGCTGGTGTCTGCGTCAGAGACAAGAGGGCGGCGGCTGTGTCAGGATCTTCTGGATTTTGACATTATGGCGAACTACGATGGTGCGATGAGCCATGGACTCAAGCCGGGAGAAGTGATGGTGACCAAGGGAAGTATCCGGCATGGATTTGAGTATCCGGCACTTGCCTTTATGGTTGTTACAGAGAGCGACATTTTCGGCGGATTGAAGAAGAAAAAACGCAAAAAGATTAAGCGTTATGAGGGGACGGCGATCCACAGCTTTCAGGATCTGAAGATCGGAGATTATGTCGTACATGAAAACCACGGTCTTGGAATATATCAGGGAATTGAGAAAATAGAACGGGAGCATGTGATCAAAGACTACCTGAAAATATCATATGCGGCGGGAAGCAATCTGTATGTTCCGGCAACTTCTCTGGAAGTGTTGCAAAAATATGCCGGGGCGGATGCCAAACCACCGAAATTGAACCGGTTAAATTCACCGGAATGGAAGAAAACAAAGACCAGAGTCCGCGGGGCGGTGCAGGAGATCGCGAAAGAACTGGTGGAACTTTATGCCAAACGGCAGGAAAAACCCGGACATCCGTTTGAAAAAGACACGACCTGGCAGCGTGAATTTGAAGAAATGTTTCCGTATGAAGAAACGGACGATCAGCTTCGCGCGATCGAGGCGACCAAGGCGGATATGGAGAGCACCAGGATCATGGACCGCCTGATCTGTGGGGATGTTGGATTTGGCAAAACCGAGATTGCGATCCGCGCGGCATTTAAAGCGGTTATGGATGGATGCCAGGTGGCATTTCTGGTTCCTACAACAATTCTTGCGGTGCAGCATTATAATAATTTTTCGCAGCGAATGAAAAATTTTGGAATCAATGTAGAGCTCTTGTGCCGGCTTCGTACACCGGCACAGCAGAAAAAGACCATTGAGGGACTGAAAAATGGAACGGTCGATATTGTGATCGGAACCCATCGTTTATTGGGAAAAGGAATCACATATAAGAACCTCGGTCTGCTGATGGTGGATGAGGAACAGCGTTTTGGTGTTACGCATAAAGAAAAATTGAAACAGCTCAAAAATGATATTGATGTTTTGACGCTGACGGCAACTCCGATTCCGAGAACTCTGCACATGAGCCTTGTTGGAATCCGGGATATGAGTGTTTTGGAAGAGCCACCGGTAGATCGTATGCCGATCCAGACATTTGTTATGGAGAAAAATGAGGAGATCGTGCGAGAAGCAATCCTTCGGGAGCTGAGCCGTGGGGGACAGGTATATTATGTATATAACCGTGTTGGCAATATGGACATTGTTGCTAATGAGATCGCCAAACTAGTGCCGGAGGCAAGCGTTGCATTCTGTCATGGTCAGATGCATGAGCGAGAGATGGAAAAAACGATGTTCCAGTTTGTCAGCGGAGAAATTGATGTTCTTGTGGCGACTACGATCGTGGAGACCGGTCTGGATATTCCGAATGTAAATACGATCATGATCGAGGATGCGGATCGTCTGGGACTGTCGCAGTTATATCAGCTTCGTGGACGAGTTGGACGAAGCAACCGCACGGCATACGCATTTCTTATGTATAAACGCGACAAAATGCTGAAAGAAGTGGCGGAAAAACGTCTGGCTGCGATTAAGGAATTTACAGAGCTTGGATCCGGATTTAAAATTTCCATGAGAGATCTTGAGATCCGTGGAGCCGGCAACCTGCTTGGAGCCAAACAGCATGGTCACATGGAGGCGGTCGGATATGATCTATATTGCAAAATGCTGAATGAGGCAGTCAAGCGTTTGAAGGGCGAGTCGGTGGACAAAGAAGACTTTGCCACAAATATCGAGATAAAGGTTGACGCGTTTATTCCGGTCAGTTATATTAAAAACGAATTACAAAAACTGGATGTATACAAGCGGATTGCGGAGATTGAAACAGAAGAGGAAAAAAGCGATATGCTGGATGAACTTCTGGATCGTTTCGGAGAAGTGCCAAAGAGCGTTATGAATCTGCTCGACATTGCACTTTTGAAGGCCCGCGCTCATGAAGGATATATTACGGAGATTTCAGGGAAACAGGAATCTTTGCAGTTTGAGATATATCCGCAGGCAAAATATGATCCGGCGAAGATCCCGGCACTGATCGAACAGTACCGTGGCAAACTCCGGTTTGTGCCAGGGGGAACCCCTAAATTTGTATATCAGATGGAATCTTCGAAAAACCAGAAAAAAGTGTTGGAAGATGCAAACCGGATCGTAGATGATATTATGACATTAGTGGTAGATTCAGAAAGTGGAGGAAAGACAGAATGAAAAAACGATTAACAGCTATTTTTCTTGTTATGATCATGCTGCTTAGCTGTGTGGCTTGTGGAAAGCAGGAGCCGGCAGAGGAGACCGTTGATCAGAAAGAAAGTGCGACAGCGGTAAGCAACGGTACTTTGAGCGACGACTCCGTTGTGATCGCGGTGGGAAAAACCCAGGTTACCTATAATGAGTTCAAGATTTATTATAATGTGATGAAGGATCAGTATGAAGAGACGCTGACCGATGCTTTGTGGAGTTATCAGACCGATACCGCCCAGAAGACGGTAGGCCAGGAAGCGATTGAAGATGTTGTCCGTATGATCATTCAGGTAAAGGTGATCGCGAAAGCAGCGGCAGCAGACGGTACGGTTCTGGAAGCTGATGAGAAAGAGGAAGCCGACCACAATGCACAGACGATCTGCGAGGGCATGGATGAAGATACCATGAAGCAAAAGGGGATCACGCAGGCACTTTTGACACAGGTATTTGAGGAAAACAAACTTGCACAGAAAATGTACAATGTGGTAACGGGAAAAGTGGATGTGAATGTGCTGGCGGATCAAGCGAAAGCAGCAAGGGTGCAGTTGATCTATCTTCCGTATACGGATGGCAACAAGGAGACGGTTCGCGCAACCGCTGAGAACCTGAGCGCACAGGCGAAAAAACTGGAAGGAAACTTTTATAAATTTGCCAAGGAAAATACACAGGGGACCGATGACATTGAGTGTCTGGTCGGTCAGATGGATACCAGAACCAATCTGGCATCGGCAGTGCTGGCATTGAAACAATATGAGACAACCGGGGTTGTAGAAGAGTCTGATGGTTTTTATATTGCGTATTGTGTAGAGACTTCGAATAAAACGATCAATGAAGAGTACAAAAATGATCTGATTGCAGAACGACAGGTAAAAGCTTTTCAGGAGGCCTATAGTCAGTGGTCGGAAAACTATGGAGTCCGGGTAAGTAAATCTCTTTTAGTAGATAAATTGTAGAAAGGGGCAGCGGTGGCTATGAGAAGTTGCGGGATTTTAATGCCGATCGCCAGTCTGCCATCGGCTTATGGGATTGGCTGTTTTGATCAGGCGGCATATGATTTTGTGGATCAATTGCAGAAAGCGGGTCAGCGTTACTGGCAGATCCTTCCTATGGGACCAACCGGATATGGGGATTCGCCGTACCAGTCATTTTCGACATTTGCCGGAAATCCATATTTTATCTCATTGGAAACTTTGATCGAAAAAGGCTATCTGACAAAAGAAGAATGTGAAAAAGAAAGTGCCGGTACGAGTGAGGACTGGGTTGAGTACAGTGAATTGTATTCGTCGCGGTTTACTCTTTTGAAGACGGCATTTGAGCGGAGCAACTGCCGGGAACAGGCAGAATATCGTGAATTTGTTGATAAAAACACAGTCTGGTTGAAAGATTATGCGCTGTTTATGGCAATCAAAGATGAAAAAAAAGGCGAGAGTTATCTGGAGTGGGAGGATGATATCCGCTTTCGCAAGCCGGAGGCTATGGAACGGTATCAGAACCAGTTACAGCATCAGATTGACTTTTATCAATTTTTGCAATTTGAATTTTCCAGTCAGTGGAGCAAACTGAAGAAATATGCAAATGACAGGGGCGTTCAGATCATTGGGGATATTCCAATCTATGTGGCGCTTGATAGTGCCGATACATGGGCATCTCCGGAGTTGTTCCAGTTCGATGAAAAGGGAGAGCCAAAAGCGGTAGCAGGATGTCCGCCGGATGGCTTTTCTGCAACCGGTCAGTTGTGGGGAAATCCGCTATATGACTGGGATGCACATCTAAAGCAGAATTATGATTGGTGGATCCGTCGTATCGGTGTCTGCCTTTCCTGGTATGACATGGTCAGGATCGATCATTTTCGAGGTTTTGATGAGTACTATTCAATTCCTTATGGAGATAAGACAGCGGAAAATGGTCAATGGGAAAAGGGACCGGGAGCTGAGATGTTTCATCGTTTGAAAAATTGGTTTGGTGAACTGCCGATCATTGCGGAAGACCTTGGCTTTTTAACGGATGGGGTACGAAATCTTCTGAAAGAGTCCGGTTTCCCGGGCATGAAGGTGCTGCAGTTTGCGTTTGATGCCAGTGAGGACAGTGATTATCTGCCATATCGCTATGATACAAATTGTGTGGTATACACCGGTACGCATGATAATACGACAACATATGGCTGGTGGGAAACAATGGCGGATTCGGAGAAAGCGGTGGCACTTGCTTACCTAAACCGCAGGAAAGATACACCGACAGAGGAACTGACCTGGGATCTGATCTGTCTGGCGCTGGGAAGTAAAGGAGATCTGTGTATGATCCCGATGCAGGATTATCTTACATTGGGAAAAGAAGCCCGGATCAACACGCCATCGACACTGGGATATAACTGGAAGTGGCGTATGAAACCGGACGTATTTGATGATGATCTTTGTCTGCGGATACGAAAAGCCGCAAGACTTTACGGACGGATATAGGGAGAACGCTGGTATTCGACCGGCAGAGTGGTGTGGTATTTTTCGTTCCACAGCTGACGGTAAAGATCGGATGCAAATAAATCTTTCTGAAACAACAGGAATTCACGTTCTGTAAGCTTTTTCACATCTCTGCTGAGATTGGCAAGAATCTTACAGCCCGGGGATACCTGTTGTATTTTTTTGCTGAAAACCGGGTCCATTCCCAAAAGACGCAGATAAGGCATGGTTTTTTCCGTGCCTGTAAGTCCAAGAACACATTGAAGCAGACTCCGCCGGATACGGCTGGCAGTGAAAGTTCGTGACTGTATATGCTGAACAAAATCTTCTGCATTTTGAAAGCCGGAAAGATTCTTTTTTACCCGGTCGGACAGGTCTGCGGAAAAATCTTTGTATATCGTCAGATCCGGTGTCTGCAGGAGCTGGTAGCCGAGGATCGGGGTGAGATCGTCAAAGCATAGATGCGGCTGCTCCCGGTGGATCCATTCTTTGCGAAGATGTGTGGCGGAAGGAAACACATCCGGTTCATAGTTGGTCTGATGATAATCCATTCCCAGCCGGGGGATTGTGACCGGCTGGATGTGGGAATTGGTCTTTTTCAGAGCAAGAAGATATTCGATCCCAAGAATATTATTTGGCTGATCCAGAAAGTCGATGGAAAGCTCCGGGCATTCTGCAAGCAATGCCTGCTCTCTTGCGGCAGGAAAGGGAAGGCCTTTGCGAAGATTTTCCCGGAGTGACTGCTGAAACGAATCCGGTTCGGCAAACAGGATGTCCGCAATTTTTTGCAGGGATGCCAGATCCCCGCTCTCACTGCCAAAGGCAAGATGCGTGATAAAGCCAAGCTGGTTCAATGCCATAATGCCGCCCAGAGCAAAATCACCGGCACTGGATATGCCGAAGCGCACGGGGAGTTCGAAGACCATGTCGGCACCGCCTTCCATCGCAGCTTTTGTCCGGTCATATTTATTTGTTATTGCCGGCTCGCCCCGTTGCACAAAATCGCCATTCATGAGAATGACAGCGCAGTCTGCCCCGGTAATTTTTTTCGCCTGTTCCATAAGATACGCATGTCCTTTGTGAAATGGATTGAATTCTGCAATGATACCTACCGCTGCCAAGATGAACCCTCCTTATCAATTATGTTTCAATTATATGAAAACAAAATACGGACTGCAAGAAAAAAATATTAATGAAAGACTTGAAACAAGTTGCCGCAAGGAGTAAGATAGATAGCAGATGAATCGAAAACAGAAGAAAGAGGGAATCGAACATGGAAAAGCAAAATATTGATTGGTCAAGTATTGGATTTGGTTACCGTCCTACTTCACAGCGTTATGTGTCCAATTTCAAAGATGGTGCATGGGATGAGGGAGCGATGACAGAAGATGCCACCGTTACGATCAGCGAGTGTGCTGGTGTACTTCAGTATGCACAGACATGCTTTGAAGGATTGAAGGCATATACGACAGAAGATGGCCGTATTGTTACTTTCCGCCCAGATTTGAATGCAGCCCGTATGGTTGACTCCACCAAGAGATTGGAGATGCCGGTATTTCCGGAGGATCGTTTTATTGAAGCGGTAGAGAAAGTAGTAAAAGCAAATGCAGATTATGTTCCACCATACGGTTCTGGAGCAACTTTCTATTTGAGACCATATATGTTTGCCACTGGCCCGGTTATCGGTGTAAAACCAGCGACAGAATATCAGTTCCGTTTGTTTGGTACTCCGGTAGGACCATACTTTAAAGGCGGAGCAAAACCGATTACGATCCGCGTATGTGATTTTGACCGTGCCGCTCCTCATGGAACAGGCCATATCAAAGCCGGATTGAACTATGCAATGAGTCTGCATGCGATTGTAGATGCACACAATCAGGGATTTGATGAAAATATGTATCTGGATGCAGCGACACGTACCAAAGTAGAAGAGACAGGTGGAGCAAACTTCATTTTCGTAACAAAAGACAATAAGCTTGTTACTCCAAAATCTGACAGCATCCTGCCATCCATCACAAGACGGTCCTTGATGATCGTTGCAGAGAAATACCTTGGAATGGAAGTTGAACACAGAGAGGTTCTTTTTGATGAGGTAAAAGACTTCGCAGAATGTGGTCTTTGTGGTACCGCAGCAGTTATTTCCCCAGTTGGAAAGATTGTTGATCATGGTAAAGAGATCTGCTTCCCAAGTGGCATGGACGAGATGGGTCCGGTTACCAAGAAGCTGTATGATACTTTGACCGGTATCCAGATGGGTCGTATTGAGGCTCCGGAAGGATGGATCCACGAAATTCGATAATACATACCGATAGAGAAAGATACAAAAGGCACAAAACGAATTACGCTTTGTGCCTTTTTAAAGTTTTATCAGGAGAGAATATGAGATTTTATATTTCTGACCTTCATTTTTACCATGAGGCTTTGTTGACCAAAATGGATCAAAGAGGATTTGCTGATTGCGATGCAATGCATGAGTACATAATCGAACGATGGAACAGTCAGGTGCGGCTGGAAGATGAAGTCGTGATACTGGGCGATGTTTCGATGGAACGGGGCAAGAAAACGTCAGAGATCTTGCAGCGCCTGAATGGCAGATTATATTTGATAAAAGGAAATCATGATACATATTTAAAAGACCGTAAATTTGATCCGGCGAGATTTGAGTGGATCCGAGATTATGCAGAATTACACGATGAAGGAAGAAAGGTGATCCTGAGCCATTATCCGATCATCTGTTATAATGGGCAGTATCGAAGAGATAAGGAAGGAAATCCAAAGACTTATATGTTATATGGTCATGTACACAATACAACAGATGAGATTCTTTTGAATCAATTTATAGCGATGACACGGGCAATGATCCATCAATGCCCGGATGGCACAAAAGAGCAGATTCCCTGCCAGATGATCAACTGTTTTTGCATGTTTTCGGATTATACACCTCTGACATTGGATCAATGGATCGAGGTGGATCAAGAGAGACGAAAAAATCTAAACATTTCATAAAGTTATTGTGCAAAGGTGGGTTCAGTGTTATATTGGACTATGAGAGTGTTTTACATAAATAACACAGATTGTATACAAGAAGTTTACATGAAAAGGATCTTGGATGGCAAATCGGAGATTCGGAATGGAGATTATAATGACAGTATGGAATGTGGTTGCTCTGCTGGGTGGTCTTGCGATGTTTATTTTCGGCATGAACCTTATGAGCGACGGGTTGAAGTTAGTAGCTGGTTCTTATTTGAAGAAAGTTTTGGAAAAACTTACTCAGAACCGCATTGTTGCCATGATCGTTGGAGCAGGTCTTACTGCTTTGATCCAAAGTTCCAATGCCATGTGTGTCATGGTAGTTGGTTTTGTAAATGCTGGTATGATGGAATTGGAGCGTTCGGTAGGTATCTTGATGGGTGCCAAGATCGGTACTACGATCACCGGACAGCTGATCGCGTTCAATATTTCTGAGATTGCGCCGATCATTGCATTTATTGGTGTGGCAATTACCATGTTTGCGAAAAAGCCAAAAGCAAAGAATGTAGGTCAGATCATTGCCAGCCTGGGTATTTTATTTATTGGTCTTGGTGAGATGAGCAAGGCGATGGGACCACTTGCCAGTGAAGCGTGGTTCCAGGATATATTGAAACGTTTCTCCAACCCTGTTTTGGGTATGCTGATCGGTATTGTATTTACTGTGATCATTCAGAGTGCGTCTGCATCCGTTGGTGTACTGCAGATGATGGCGCTGAGCGGTGTTATGGGATTCCATCAGGCATTTTATATCATGCTTGGTATGAACATTGGTGCGAGTGTGGCACCGGCTTTGGCTTCGATCGGAGGCCGCAAAGATGCAAAGCGTGTTGCCATGATCGTTGTTTTATTTGAGAGTATCGGAATGGCACTGTTTATGCTTGTGACACAGTTGTTCCCGCAGACTCTGGATTGGATCATACAGACATCACCGGACAATCCAAGTCGTCAGATCGCGAATGCCAATACGATTTTTGAGTGTACAACAGTTCTGGTATTGCTGCCATTTGCGAAGTATCTTGTGAAGATGGCGAAATGGCTGGTACGAGGCGACGACAAGAAAGAAGCTGCTTCTCTTCATTATATTGATGAATCCGGATATCAGTCCGGTACGGTGCTGGTAGGTCAGATCGACCAGGAAGTTGGTCGTATGCACAAATTGGTACGCGACAATATTGAAGCATCTACAAAAGTATATTATGATGAGATGCCGATCTCGGAAGAGACATTTGATGAGAATGAGTTGGCAATTGATTTTCTGAATAAAGAGATTACAGCCGCATTGATCCGTACCAGTGAGCTTGGTCTTGCCGAAAAGGAAGCTGTTCATATCGGAAATCTGTTCCATATCGTTTCGGATTTTGAACGAATTGGCGATCATGCAGAAAATGTACTGGGATATGCCAAACAGATGAAAGAAAATAAGCAAAAGTTCACCAACAAAGCTTTGAAAGATCTGAAAGAGCTCTCACTTTCTGTTTATAAGATCTTTGACCTTGCATGTGAGCATTTTGCACATCCAGAACCGGAGCTTTATGAGGTAATCTACAACTTAGAAGCATCCATTGATGATCAGGTTGAAAAGATGAAGAATGGAAATATCAAGAGACTTTCCAAGAGCAAGTGCGAGGCTACACAGGGCTTGTACTTCAGCGAAATTCTGATCGATCTGGAGCGTGTTGCGGATCATTGTATGAATATTGCCAAGGCGGCAAGGAAGTTTGAATAATATATGAAACGAATACAAAAGGATGGCCTGTTTCTCATGATGGTAACACTGGCCATCCCAACTATTTTAGAAGAAATGCTTACCACGGTTATGCAGTATGTGGATACGGCAATGGTGGGGCATCTGGGAGCAGATGCGACCGCGGCAGTCAGTGTTACGACGACCGTTTCCTGGCTGGTAGGCAGTATTGCTTCCGCACTTTCTGTTGGGGTGATCGCCATGGTCGCGCAAGGAGTGGGAAGCGAGGACAAACAAAAGGTACAGAAGACATCAGCACAGGCGTTTTTGCTTGTGCTTCTTTTAGGTGTATTGGCAACAGCAGTCGTGCTGGGGATCAGTCCGTATGTACCGGGGTGGATGGGAGCCCAGGAAAATATCCGAAGCACGGCATCCAGGTATTTTTTCATAATCAATGTGCCGTTGATCTTCCGTATGGCGAACAGTGTTCTGGCAGCGGCGATCCGCGCCACAAAAGATACGAAAACGCCGATGCTCATTCATCTGTTTTCGAATATTTTAAATGTTGTGTTTAACATTTTATTTATCTATGTGCTGGAACTTGGTGTGGAGGGTGCTGCCGTTTCCACTGCGATTTCTTATACAATATCCGGTATCCTTATTTTTATTGTTTATCGAAAAAAGGAACTTCTCCGGTGGCACATTGCGGGACTTCGTCCGGATGGAAAGATTCTGAAAAGAATGGCAGAGATCAGTGTTCCTGTACTTTGTACCAGTGTGACTTCATGTCTTGGATATGTTGTATTTGCCAGTCTGGTCACCGGAATGGGAAATCTGGTATTTGCCGCTCATTCGATTGCAGTGACAGCAGAAACCATCTTCTATATTCCGGGTTATGGACTGCGTACGGCAACGCAGACGCTGATCGGTATTTCATTGGGAGAACGGGATCACGCGAAATTTTTGCGGGTGTGCCGTTACAGTATTGTTCTGACGATCGGTATGATGGTGGTAAGCGGGGTTGTTTTATTTGGAATTGCAGAGCCCTTTATGCGGGTGTTTACCAGCAGTCAGGAAGTGGCGGCGCTCGGAGCCAAAATGCTTCGGCTTGTAGCGTTTTCGGAACCATTTTTTGGTCTGATGATCGTAATGGAAGGTATCTTTTATGGACTTGGCAAAACGAAATATGTATTTGTGGTGGAAACAGCAAGCATGTGGTGCGTGAGGATCCTGTTTACTTTTTTGATGGTCCGGGTTTTTCATGGAGATCTGCGTTCCGTGTGGTATTGTATGATTGCGGATAATGTGGTAAAGTCAGTGGTGTTGACGATTCCGATGGTGAAAGAAAAGTGCATGGCAGACATACATTAACATCCCCCTGCATAGATTGTAAAAAACAAATCTATGCAGGGGTTTTTTATGAGAGATTATATTGAAGAACGGGCTGTGGAAATTGCGTATTATATCATTGAGCACGGAGCGACTGTTCGTCAGGCTGCCAGTCAATTCGGGGTAAGCAAGAGCACGGTACATAAGGATGTAACCGAACGTCTCCTTCACATCAATCCTTCGCTCGCAGCCAGTGCCAGAAAAGTATTGGATGTAAATAAAAGTGAGAGACACATGCGCGGGGGGTTGGCAACAAAAGAAAAATATGCACATAAACATTAGAAAAAATTATAAAAATCATGTTTGTAAAGAGAAAATTATGTCAAAAGTTGGTTGTTCGCGCTAAAGTTGCGTTGTTCGCGCATAATCTATTGAAAAAGGACGGATATCTGATATACTGATTGCCGTGAGATGCATCGCAAATTTTGAAGAAAGGGGAAGCATGAAAACATATAAAATAGTGTATATAGTGAGATGAGATTTCTGCTGTAGATGAGTAGCCTGTGAGAGCACATTTGTCTTCGCTGTATAATTTTATATATATAAAATTGACAGGAGATGAGTGTATGCGAAAGTTTATTTTTTATATAGGGATTTTGTGTATCGTAATTGCCATACTTATATTGGGACATATTATCTTTTTTTTTGGAAAATGATTAAAATAGATTTCGATTAGCATTTGCTGCTACAGGAAAGAGCCATTGTATTCAGAGAATGGTTTTGCAGACCGGACGCCGGGAGAGGTGTCATGTGATTTATAGTAGGGTGGAATGCGAAGAATTGTGCAAATGAAAAAAGGGAAACTCAGGCAGAAAAAGTAACCGAGGAGTAAAAAGATCAATAAGATAGGAAAAGGATCCGGTGGAAATATTTCCCATGGATTTCTTTGGAAAAAGACGACTGGATTTAGTCGTCTTTTTTTCGCTGTGTTATTGTTTGAAATTTAACAATGTGATATACTTCTATATGATATGATTCTATCAATTATTTTTACAAAAGAAACAAAAAAATAAAGGAGGTTTTAGCATTGGGACAGTCAACCTTTCAAGGAGGCGCACATCCTTATGAGGGCAAAGAACTCAGCAAGGATAGGCCTATTCGGGAAATGAAACCAAAAGAAGAATTGATATTTCCTATGAGTCAGCACATTGGCGCTCCGGCTACTCCCGTTGTTGCCAAGGGCGATTTGGTGAAGATGGGGCAGATCATTGGTGAAGCGAGTGGATTTATTTCTGCAAACATTATCAGTTCTGTGTCGGGAGAAGTAAAAGCCGTCGAACCAAGATTATTGTCTTCCGGCAACAAGTCGATGTGTGTTGTTATTACCAATGATGAGTTGTACACGCCGGTTCCTGGTTTTGGAGAGAAAAGGGATTATAAAGAACTCTCAAAGGACGAGATCAGACAGATTGTAAAGGATGCCGGTATTGTGGGAATGGGTGGTGCAGGATTCCCTACCAATGTGAAATTGACACCAAAAAATGAAGAAGAGATCGATTATGTGATTGTAAATGGTGCAGAGTGTGAACCGTATCTTACCTCGGACTACCGGCTGATGCTGGAGCGATCAGAGGATCTGGTAAATGGCCTGCGTGTCATGCTTTCGTTGTTCCCAAATGCAAAGGGAGTGATCGCGATTGAAGATAACAAGCCAGATGCGATTGCCAAATTGCAATATATTGTGCAGGAGGATCCACACATCTCGGTAAAGGTTTTAAAGACGAAGTATCCGCAAGGCGCAGAACGACAGATCATATATGTGACTACGGGACGAAAGATTTATTCCAAGATGCTGCCGGCAGATGCTGGCTGTATTGTGGACAATGTGCAGACGGTTCTGGCTGTATATGATGCGGTTGTGAATTCCACGCCAAATATAAGCCGTGTTATGACACTGACAGGAGATGCCATGGCAGTTCCGCAAAACTTCCTGGTTCCTTATGGCGTAAGCCATGCACAAGTACTGGAGGAAGCAGGCGGTCTTTCCTGCGAGGCAGAGAAACTGATCTCAGGTGGCCCGATGATGGGAATGGCGATGTATGATCTGAATACGCCGGTCACAAAGACCAGTTCTTCGATCCTTGCGATGAGTCGTGATGAGGTGGCTGCCAGCACGCCGACAAATTGTATTCGTTGTGGACGCTGTGCAGATGCCTGTCCAAGTCATCTGGTGCCGCAGATGATGGCGGCGGCTGTTGAACGGGATGATCTGGATTATTTTCAGAAGATCCATGGTATGGAATGTTATGAGTGTGGCAGTTGTACCTTTGTATGTCCGGCAAAACGTCGTCTGACCCAGATCTTCAAACAGGCAAGACGCGCGGTGATGGACGCAGGAAGAAAGTAAGAGGAGGATAAAAAAATGGATGAAAAATTATTGAATGTATCGTCGTCTCCTCATGTCAGGGACCATTCTTCCACGAAGTCCATTATGAGAGATGTGATTATCGCTTTGATGCCGGCTACTCTGGTAGGATTATACAATTTTGGTGTGAGAGCACTGTTGGTGATCCTGACAACCTGTGTTACTTGCGTTCTGGCTGAATTTGTATGGCAGAAATGTATGAAACAGCCGGTAAGTACAGGGGACTTCAGTGCGCTGTTGACAGGACTTTTGCTGGCTTTGAATCTTCCGGCAACCCTGCCGCTTTGGATGTGCATCATTGGCGGTGTGTTTGCGATCATTGTCGCAAAACAGCTTTTTGGCGGACTGGGTCAGAATTTTATGAATCCGGCGCTGGCAGGAAGATGTTTCCTTATGCTTTCGTTCAGCGGCAGTATGACATCGTTTGTGATTCAAAAAGGAAGTGCGCTTTTTGGGGGCTATCAGGCAACTGTTGACGCGGTAAGTAGTGCGACTCCCCTGATGGATGTCAAAGAAGGAGCATTGCAGAATGTTGATCTTTTGAAGATGTTTTTAGGAACGACCACCGGAACGATTGGTGAGACATCGGCAGCAGCATTGTTACTGGGTGCGATCTACCTTCTGGCACGCAAGATCATTGACTGGCGGATCCCGGTTGTGTATATTTTGACCTTCGTGATCTTTAATTACGTGTATCAGGCAGCAACTGGTGATATGTGTCCGATCGTGTATGAGTTGTGTGGAGGTGGTCTGATGTTGGGAGCTTTCTATATGGCAACCGATTATGTGACCAGTCCGATCACCAAAAAGGGACGTGTGGTTTATGCGGTGCTTTTGGGATTGCTTACCGGATTGTTCCGCTTCTTTGGTGAGTCAGCAGAGGGTGTATCCTTTGCCATTATCATCGGCAATCTGTGTGTTCCGTTGATTGAGCGCTTTACCGTTCCAAGAGCTTTTGGAAAGGAGGAAAAGTCTCATGAAAAATAGTATGATAAAAGATGCGTTGATCTTGTGTGCGATCACATTTGTATTAGGAGCAGTGCTTGCCGGAGTAAATGCGTTGACAAAGAATCCGATCGAGCAGGCCAACAAAAAAGCCAATAATGAGGCATGCCAGCAGGTGATTTCCGAGGGGGATTCGGTTCAGGACTCAGATGCCAAACTTGTTGAGGCTGCGAATGCTTATATGGCAAAACATGATCTTTCCAATGATGAAAAAAGTGAGGGAGATCTGTTATCCAATTATGTGGAGATTGAAGAAGTTCATAAAACAAACAACAATGGATATGTATTTTTAGGAAATGCCAGAAAGGGATATGGCGGCAACATTACATTTTCATTGGGAGTCAGTTCCGAAGGAGAGATCACGGGCATCAAGATTACCAGTCAGTCGGAGACGGCAGGTCTGGGAGCCAACTGCACAAAGCAGGAATGGCAGGACAGTTTTAAAGGAAAAGTTCTTCCGGACAATGCTGGTGATGAGATGTATAACAAAAAAGAAGCGACCGATTCACAGGTACAGGCGCTGTCTGGTGCGACCGTAACTTCCAGAGCAATCGCCAGAGCTGTGAAGGGAATCCTTTTTTACGCAGAAGCAGCAAAGGAGGGTGAATGATGAATAAATATACAGAACGCCTTCAAAATGGTATCATCAAGGAAAATCCTACGCTTGTAATGATGTTAGGTATGTGCCCGACCTTGGCGGTTACTTCATCTGCAGTTAATGGTCTTGGCATGGGATTGTCCACTACGGTCGTATTGATCTTATCTAATATGCTCATTTCAGCATTGCGTAAGATCATTCCGGACAAAGTAAGAATTCCAGCATATATCGTGATCGTGGCATCGTTTGTTACAATCGTTCAATTGTTACTGCAGGCATATATTCCGTTTTTGTACGATGCACTCGGTGTATACATTCCGCTGATCGTAGTAAACTGTATTATTCTTGGCCGTGCAGAAGCCTATGCTTCTAAAAATCCGGTACTGGCTTCGGCATTCGATGGCATTGGCATGGGACTTGGTTTTTCGATCGCATTGACGGTGATCGGTATCTGCCGTGAGATTTTGGGAAGTGGTGCGATCTTTGGATTCCAGTTTATTCCGGAAACCTTCCACATTTCCATCTTTGTCATGGCACCGGGAGCATTCTTTGTTTTGGCAGCACTCACCGCGATCCAGAACAAATTGAAACTTCCAAGTGCAACAAATGGATCAACAGATAAAGAACAGGAGGGTGAAAAAGCATGAGTTTATTTACTATTTTGTTCACAGCGGCGTTAGTAAACAACTTTGTATTGAGTCAGTTCCTGGGTATTTGTCCTTTCCTTGGAGTTTCTAAAAAGGTAGAGACAGCAGCAGGCATGGGTGGCGCCGTTATCTTTGTAATTACGATCTCATCGGTAATTACAAGTACGTTGTATAATTTCCTTCTCAAGCCAAATGATCTGACATACCTGAATACGATCGTATTCATTCTGGTAATTGCGGCGCTTGTTCAGTTTGTTGAGATGGTTATGAAAAAAATGATGCCGGCGTTGTATCAGTCACTCGGTGTATATTTGCCACTGATCACGACAAACTGTGCGGTGCTTGGTGTGGCTCTGTTAAGTGTTCAGAATGATTATGGTATTTTGGCAAGTACGGTCAATGGATTTGGTGCCTCCGTTGGATTTTTCCTTGCGATCGTGCTGATGGCAGGTATTCGGGAAAAACTGGAAAACAGTAATATTCCGGAAGTTTTCAAAGGAACACCGATCGTGTTGATTACAGCAGGTCTTATGGCCATTGCCTTTTGTGGCTTTGGCGGTGTAAGTTTTTAAGAAGGGAGAAAGCCAGATGACAGTATTTATTTATTCAGTGGTGCTCCTTGCGGTACTGGGAATTCTGATTGGTATCCTTCTTGGAGTAGCAGGTAAGTTTTTTGCAGTTGATGTAGATGAACGGATCACAAATGTTCGTGGCGAACTGCCGGGCAACAATTGTGGCGGCTGTGGTTATCCGGGATGTGACGGACTGGCAGAGGCGATTGTGGCAGGCGAGGCAGATATCAATGCCTGTCCGGTAGGCGGTGCGGCTGTCGCAGAGAAGATTGGTAAGATCATGGGCGTGTCTGCGGATGACTCCGTGAAAAAGGTTGCATTTGTAAAGTGCGCCGGTACTTGTGAAGTGGCGGCAAATAAGTATAACTATGTAGGTGAAATGGATTGCCGGCGCGCGGCGATGGTGCCGGGTGGCGGTGATAAGGCGTGCTCCTATGGATGCTTAGGACTTGGATCCTGTGTGGAGGAATGTCCATTCGATGCGATTCATATTGAAGACGGAATCGCAAAAGTTGATCGGGAAAAATGTGTGGCCTGTGGCAAATGTGTAGCCGTTTGTCCTAACCATGTCATCAGTCTGATCCCATATGACTCTCCATATGCCGTACAGTGTAATTCCAATGATAAAGGCAAGGATGTTATGTCTGTCTGCAAGGCGGGCTGTATCGGCTGCATGATCTGCGTAAAACAGTGCGAATTTGATGCTGTAAAAGTAGAAAATAATCTTGCTGTTATTGACGGGGAAAAATGTACCGGATGTGGCAAGTGTGCTGAGAAATGTCCGAAAAAGATCATTCATCCACAGAAATTAGCGGAATAGATTTTAATAAAAATAACAAAGAGAAAAGATCCCATACAGACCATCATTCATCGGTCTGTGTGAGATCTTTTTCTTTTTTGTGTGAAAAATGTTTTGTGGTTGTAAGCAAAACCTCAGAATCAAGGGAACTGCTTATGGATCGCTTCTGCTGTTGCTCTGATGACATATTTTTAGGCACCCGGTTGATCACATCTATGGTGCAGGTGACTTTCATGCCGGTAGAAGGAAGCGTCGCACTGATTGTAGCAGAACCATAATTGACACCGGTTACAACACCCAGACAGCTTACAGTGGCAACAGCGGAATTGCTACTTTCGTAAATCGGCTGTTCGGTCGATGTACTCGGTTTGATGATCGGTTCAAGCTGATACTGCTCATTGAGAGCGATGCGGACCTTTCTTCTGGTAAACTTGATGCTGACAGCACTTGGTGAAACTTTCACGCGACATTTCAATTGGCGAACGGTCTTGCGTCCCTTTTTGACGGTGGCAGTGATCGTAGATGATCCAATGGATGCGGCGGTAAGGGTAACTCGCCGATCACTATTCTCGTTCCCGGTAAGGGAAACGACTGCTTCGTTGGATGAAGTAAAGGTAACTTTTTGTTTTTTCTTTACATTATATACACGCAACGTAAAAGTTCCGTCTACTGTCATATTCAGTTTTTTGACATTTAGTTTCACTTTCTTATTCTTGGCTGCAGCCTGTGCGGGAACCGAAGAAAAGAGTGTAGAAAATGCCAGGAGCAAAACAAGAAGCCAAGCGGAAATTTTCTTCATGGACTTCTCCTTTCTATCCTTTGTTAAGGTAAAAATATCATGGCGCTATGGCACAAACGTGTCACTTTTCTAAAAGGCTTGCAATCGCAAAATTTGTAGAATATAATGAAATCAATTTAAAGAAGCAGGAGGTTGCAGGGTGGCAACCTGGATGGAGGTATAGTATGCAAAGAATTTTAATTGTTGATGATAACCAGGACATTCGCGAAGTATTAGGAACCTATGTAGCAAAAGGCGGATATGAGCCAGTTGTGGCAGCAGATGGTTTTGAAGCACTGGAGATGTTTCACAAGACAGCGCCAGCAGTTATTCTTTTGGATGTTATGATGCCGGGGATGGATGGATACCGTGTGTGTGAAAAGATCCGTCAGGAATCGGATGTGCCGATCATCCTGATCACTGCCAAGGGAGAAGATTATGAGCGTGTGATGGGACTTGATATTGGAGCAGATGATTATATTGTCAAACCTTTTAATGGTGATGAGGTTATGGCCAGAGTCCGTGCTGTATTGCGTCGCATGGGACGAAATGACGTTGCAGAAGACAAAAAGGTGTTAAATGTCGCAGACCTGACGATCAACATCGAGACGTATACGGTATATGTGGGGGCAGAAAAGTTGCCGATGACCAAAAAAGAAGTTGAGACGATGTGGCTTCTGGTAAGTAATCCTAGTAAGGTATTTACAAGGGACAATCTGCTGGACAGTTTGTGGGGACAGGATTATTTTGGAGACAGCCGAACGGTGGATTCCCATATCAAGCGTCTGCGTGCCAAACTCGCAAAGGTAGATCATCCGGATTGGGAGATCCGCACGATCTGGGGACTGGGTTATAAATTTGAATTGAATGTTTAAACGCTACATATAGCAGGTGGAGATATGAAAAAGATTTATTGGCGTGTGTTTGTGTATTTTGGCATGGTTCTTATGGCTTTTTCTGTGCTTATTGGACTGATGTTTACCAGATTCAACCGGACTAACATTGTAGGGGCATACCGGCAGCAGCTGGGAGATCTGGGAGCTGGTGTGGCGAAGCAGGCAGCACAGGCGTATAAGCAGGAGGAAAATGAAGAATCTTATACGAATTACCTTCGGGCTATTGAAGATTTTAGTGCAATGCAGAATGTTGATATCTGGGTTGTGTCCAATCCAACGGCGAAAAGTCCACTGGGTGACGAATACACAAATATGGATATCGGAACCGTCGACGTTCCGAATGAGACCAAAGAGATACTAGACAGCGCATATAAAGGTAAAAAGAAAAGCTATAGCGATTATGACAAGATATATCAGGAGACGATGCTGCATATTGCTGTGCCGATCCGTGATAAAGGTGGAGATACGATCGGTGCGGTTGTGGTTACCGGACCGATGGAGATGAATGAAAACACGATTGTTCAGTACGAAAAGTATATGTTTATCTGTGTGATGGTGGGTGGAATTCTGGCGCTGTCACTGGCATTTTTCTTCTCGCGGCAGCTCGTTCGGCCGATCATCCGGATCAAGGAATCTGCGCTTGTGCTGGCAGAGGGAAAATATGGGCACAAGACCGGTGTTCACCGCAAGGATGAGCTGGGCGCACTGGCAAAGAGCATGGACGTTTTATCGGATCGTCTCGTTGAAGCTACAGAGTACCGGGAAAGTATCGAACAAAACCGAAGGGATTTTTTCTCAAATGTTTCTCATGAACTGCGGACTCCGATTGCCGTAGTAAAAGGCTATGCTGATGCCCTGGCAGACGGTTATGTCGAAGATGAAGAAAAACAAAAGGAGTATTTGAAGAGAATACGCAATGAGTGCGGAAGCATGGAACACCTTGTGTCAGATCTTCTGGTGCTTTCGAGAATGCAGAATCCGGATTATGAGTTGGAAAAAGAAGTGCTGAATGTGATCGCAGTTGCACAGGATGCAATGCGAAGCATCCGTATCCTGATGGCAGAGAAAAATCTTACAGGCTCGGTGACTTATGATGACGAGTGTTCACTGATCATGGGGGATTATGATCGGATTCGCCAGTTGTTTGTCAGCATTATGCAAAATGCTGTCAAGTATTCATATCCGGATACTGAGATTCAAGTTCATATCGCGAGAGCGGATGGCTGGATCACCACGACGATCACAGATTGGGGAAGTGTGATCCCGGAGGATGAGTGGGACTCTGTTTTTGAAAAATTCTACCGTGGCAGTAACAAGGGGGGCAATGAGGGCTCTGGTCTGGGTTTGGTTGTTGCCAAACATATTGTGGAGCGGCATCAGGGTGAAATTTACGTGGAAAGTACAGAAAAAAATGGCACGATTTTTGTAGTTAAATTTCCAGAAACTTCTGAAAATATATCTTGATAAATAGAGCGGATTTCAGTATACTAAATGTATAAATTAAATATCTCCTGAAATGTTCGATACCTCATGTATTTTTGAACCTACAATACTTTAAACGGGATTCCTATATTTGCAATTTAGATGCCGGGCCGTCACTGCCTTTGGTATTATGGAGACATACAACGGATGGTTGATGATTGCGTGCGGTTGCCCACCTAGCAGATACGCTAGGAGTCAAAAATCGTGAGCCGGCATTTTGGGGATATTTATAGAAAATAAAATTGCGATGCGGATCCGCATCGCGGTATACGTTATAGAAAGGCAGTCGCCAGGACAGTTGTCGTGGCGGCTGCTTTTTTGTTTGCTGCAAATGTGATATGTAGTAAGGCAAGACAGAGCGGGAGACGGCTCATTTTTCGTATTTTTAGCCGTTTTCCGCTGAAAATTGTGCGGGTTTCACAAGAATAAAATTTTATTTCGGG
>CAKREC010000013.1 GCA_934316925.1 uncultured Eubacterium sp. | reverse complement strand
CAATTATGATCCAAAACTGAGCGATCTGCAGATCGGAAAGACCTATGAATTCTATCTTTTTGATCGGCAGGCGGGTACGGATGCAAAGGACATTGCTGATAAGAATGTACCGATCTTTGGACAGATGCACTATACACCGGGAGCATCTTCGGATGAAACGGAGTACAAAGTAGATCTGGAAAAAGTAGCTGAGTACTTGCACATGAATGTGACCGATATGAAATTGATCGAAGCCAATTATGTCAATATTGGTGATGAGTGGGTATCCATTGCCGGTACATCGACCGGCCCGTTACTTGGAATGTCACTCTGCGGTTTGTCCGTGTTAGCAGTATTTGGTTATCGACGCAGAAAAAATAAGGTGAAAGCATGAAGTATATAATCGCTATTGTTGCAGTTTTAGCCTGGTTATATTTTCTTCGGGTGTTTCGAAAACGCCAGCTATGGGCATGGCGCTACATTGTAGGTAGCTGTGGATTGTTCGTGCTGATGATGGTCTTTGCCAGACCATACTGCACGGATCCATTGGCGAAAGTAGTGGCCTCTGTGGCTGGCATTTTTGGAGACTTGACCGGGTTATTTTCTTCCTATTTCAAATATGGAGTTATTTTTATTGATTCTTCGGCAGGGGCAATTTCGTTGCTGATTGATTTTGAATGTTCCGGCATTCTGGAGATCATGGCATTTTTAGCTTTACTTGCATTTTTTCGTGCCTATAGTGTATACGAAAGAGTTTTTGTCGGAATACTGGGTACGTGCTATATTATCTTAGCAAATGCGCTGCGTATCGTTATCATATGTGTCATCATTCATATTTTTGGTGTGTCTGCTTATCATGTGGCACATACTTTTGTAGGACGCATTGTTTTCTATGCGTTGTCAGTTTTGTTGTATTTTTGGGTATTTACCAAAACACAGATTATCCGACAGAAAGTAGGCGGCTTTACCTATGGAACTGGTAAATGATATACTGAATTCTTTTCTGTTTTGGGCAGCATGGATCATTATTCCTGTCATCATGGAAATTGTTCCATCCCTTGGCAGTGTGGCAATTCTTATAAAAAAAGTCATTACACGGAAAAAGAGGATCCCTCTGGAATTTGAGCCAGAGGTTTCTCTCATTATTCCGGTATACAACTCCAGCGATACGCTGCGGGCTTGTATTCAATCAATTGATCAAAGTGATTATCCCAACGAAAAAATAAGAGTATTCCTGGTAAACAATCAGGGGCAGGACAACAGTTTTGAAGTGTTCAGTCAGTGTCAGGAAGAATTTCCTACTGTGAAAATGCAGTGGCTGAATGCCAAGCAGGGAAAGTCCAGAGCACTGAATATGGCATTGTTCAACAGTGAAGGAAAATATATCATTCACATTGACAGTGATGGTTTATTGGAGAAACAGGCTCTCCGTAATATGGTTTACAAATTTGAGATGGATCCGTCGGTTGACTGTATGACCGGTGTTATCCTTACGGAGCCGGATCTGGTGCAGTCTTATCCATTGCTTTTTCCTAGGCTATTGAGAAAAGTCGAATTTATGGAGTATGCACAGGCATTTTTAGCCGGACGAAATTATGCGTCGGAGACCAATGCGATCTACACATTGTCGGGTGCATTTTCCGCATTCCGCAAATCGGCGGTTTTGAAGTCACAGTTGTATAATACGGATACGATCTGCGAAGATACACAGATCACGTTTCAGATGAAGTATCTTTTGAAGACCAAAGTTCAGATCTGTGAAAATGCAATTTTCTTTGTGGATCCGATTGAGGATATGAATAAGCTGTATACGCAAAGACAGCGTTGGCAGAGAGGAAGCCTTGAAGTATCGAACTTATTTTTGAAGGACAAGATGAAAGGCCGTCATATGTTTTCCAGTGTGAACTTACGAACACTGGCGTATGACCATACATTTGCCTTTCCGCGCATGATCTGGTATCTGGCGCTGTTATGTCTGATGGTCATGGGATATTCATTTTCGATGATCTTATTTTCTACGTTGCTTTTGTATGGTCTTTACATTTTGATCGGATTGTTTTATTATATTTCTACTATTGGCTTTTTGAAAGAGTTTAAGGAACTGCGGCACTATTATGCCAGACAATGGTATGTGATCCCGCTCATGCCACTGTTCAATCTGCTGGTATTTTTTATCCGGTTTGCCGGGATCATCAATAGTATTAATACCGATAGTGCCTGGAAGACGAAGAATTTCACGCAGGAAAAGACCAGTATCAAAGAGCAGATGGCGGATGATTTTGGCGGTATTGCAGCCATGTTACGCAAAGTCCGCAACTATGTGAATAACAATGAAGGATGATTAGAGTGAAGAGAATCATGATAACCCTGGCCGGCGTTCTGGTTGTGATCGCGCTGGGATTTCTGGGACATTATTTTTTGACAAAAAGTGACGACTGTACTTTGTCAGTCTATGCAGAGCAGCAGGATGCTTACGTTCAGCTGGTGCTGGATCAGATCAATCTGCAGAAAGACCGGAGTGATGAGGAGATCATCAACGGCATTCTTTCCTCACTGGACAGCTCCGGTCAGAAATACTGGACGTTATCCAAGGAAAAAGAATTACTTTTTGTAAAGGACGTCACAGAGACAAACCGCTATAAAGGTGTTACGACGGCTACTTTTTATGCGTCGGAAAGTGCATCGGGATTTTTGGACCGCCTGGCAGAGAACCGGGTCATTCATGAATTTATTACACTGGATGATGAGAAGTATGTAGCATCCGGCGTATTGTTTTCTTATCAGGAGCAGCAGTATCGCATCTGTCTGCTTACCAATGAAAGCTTCGTGTTGGACAACAATGAATACCTTTCATCCAAAATATCAAATTATATTTTCCTTGGAATTTTACTTGTTCTGATGGTTCTTTTAGTGATGATTGGGATTACCGTTGTATCGAAAAGAAATGAGACGATTGCAGATTTGCAGGAACGACTGGAAGTCAAAAATCAAAAGATTGATGAACTGGAAGAAACGATGAAATCATTTCAATATTATCATACCAGGTGGAGTGTTTTCAATTCAGATCTTATGCCGGTTTTCAAGAAAAAACTTCAGGAAAAGAAAGTACAGAATGTGCAGGTGGCAAAATTATCTTTTGCAACCAGTGTAGCAAAGAAAAAATATCTGGAGCTGGCTCAGGTTATGCTGGATGAGCGGGTGATCCGCTTTTCAGATGGCAGTCAGCACGTCACACTGATGTTTGTTGGTTACACCAAAGAAGAAGTGAACAAAGCACTGGAGATTATGGATCATGTATTGAAGAATGGAGCGAAATCAAAATGACAAATACGTTGTATCGGGAATATCGTTTTAAATTTTATCTCAATGCCAGCCATTATATTATCATAAATGGAAAAGAAGGGCAGTTGCATCCACATACATGGGAATTTATGGTGGATATTCTTATGAACAGTAAGGATTTTGTGCAGTTTGATGCCTATGAAAAAGCGATTGATGCGTATTTTGAGAAGTATCAGAACCATGTGATCAATGAGATTCCACCGTTTGATCATACGGTGCCTACGCTGGAAAATATGGCAGACTATTTTATTTATGATATTCGGGATATTGTAGAAAAGCTGGACGGTGTATTGGTAAAGATGGAATGTAGTGAGACGCCGACCAGAAGTTATATTATCAGTTTTGAGAAAGATCAGGGATTTATTGATAATATTCGTGCGCAGTCGAAAGATAAGATTGACGCCGTGATCGACTCTGTAATTAACAGCATTATTGAATAGTGTGATAGCAATATGATAGAAAATGAGAGAGCAATAAAAACAAAAAAATTAATCATCAGCCTGATTGCATTACTTGTCATTGCCGGAGCGGCCGTGACCGTAATGCATTTTTGGGTTGCGTCCGGAAATAATCCATATGGTTCGGACACGATGTATCACATATACCGTGGGAATATGGTGTATCAATCGATCCGTGAGGGAAACTGGTATCCGCTTTATGACCAGCACTGGTATAATGGCGTGGAGAATATGCGATACTGGGCGCCATTGCCGGCATACTTTATGGCGCTGTGCCAGGCGATCGGAGGGGGTAATGAGTTTACCGGTTTTGTGATCTTTATCGGTGCGGTTTTCTTTTTTGGCGCGGTCAACTGGTTATACATCGGATATCGGAAAGATCGTGTTTTTATGGGAGCCTTTTTGGGAATCCTCTGGTTTTTTATGCCCAATAATCTCTGGGCGCTGTTTGGAGAGGGAAATCTGCCAAGAGCGATGGCAATGATCTGGCTGCCTCTTTTGTTTTACCATATCTATGAATATGTGATTGAAGACAAGTATAAAAATGCCCGCTGGGCAGTGATCAGTTATATTCCGGTTGTGCTTTGTCATACGGGATATGCGTTGATGATCTATGTTTCAGTTGCTTTATTGCTTTTGATATTCCGGCTGGTATATAAGAAAAAAAGACGGGCACTTCCTCTTCTGGGTGGCCTTATGATCCCATATGTGCTGATCGGGATCTGGTTCTATCCATCGTTAGTAGGAGGAATCACCAGCGGAGACAGCAGTGAGACCATGTCATTATTTTTCCAGAATGTGTGGACTTCATTGGATCCGCTGCGAAGGATCACGAAGGGATTTGCTGATTTTTACTTTGGATTTGCCGCATTTCTGCTGGGGTTGTTTGGGACACTGACCAGCAGGAGAAAGACCACGGCGGGATTTCTTACGGCACTGATCATTTTTATGTGTACCACAACGGCAATGTATCCGGTTATCTCGATCTTGCCGGGAAGCCAGTATCTGTGGATGCTGAGATTTATTTCCATTGCACTCTGTATGATCTTGATGAGTTTTCTTTATTGGAAGACCTTACGCCGCTGGATCATGCTTGTTTTCTGTGTTTTGTTAGCACTTGATGCTGTGCCTTCTTTGACCTTGATCTACGGCGGAAATGGCATGGATAAGACGACAACAGCCGAAGAAAAGATGGAGCAGATCGAAGAAACGACTCTGTATAAAAAGGCGAGACAGATCACGGTACAGAGGATGGCATTGCTGGATGAAGGAGCAGGTGGTGCAACGGCAGCATATCTGACGGTTGACTATAATGGGGATTCTGTGCAGCAGACCTTTGGTGCAGGCTGGGAGGCAGCGCAGACCCGAGAAAATATTAAGCAGGTTAATATGGCAGTGAAAGATGGTTACTATGTGTATGCGTTTGACCGGCTTTTGGAGCTTGGCAATGATACCGTATTAGTAAGGATTTCCTGCCTGAATAAGGAAGAAGACGTTTCTGATGTCACAGAGGCGGCTGAGAAAAATGGTTTTACGCTGATCGAGAACAATGGTTCATTTTTGTTATATCACAGGGATGTAGAGAAAGAACTCGGCGCAAAACAAAATTTTGGTGAGACTTGTCAGTACAATGGAATCGGGATTGGTTCTACGGTGTCCCGAATGGCTAAAGTTTTTCCGGATATGGAAGAGGGATCTTCGGAGGATCTTTCGGATTACACATATGAGCAGTTGTCGAAGTATAAACTGATCTATTTATCTGGTTTTACTTACCGCAATAAAAGTGAAGCAGAAAATCTGTTGATCCGTCTCAGTGAGAATGGCGTACGTGTTGTGATCAATGGAGACGGCATCCCTACGGATAAACATCTGCAGCAGGAAGAGTTTTTAGGTGTAAGCTGTCATCCGATCGTGTTTGAAAATGGTTATCCGATCCTATATACCGATTCCGGGGAAAATGATTGTGCGCTGTTTGACCATGAATACAAAAACTGGAAGACGAATTATTTTAATGGATTGGACAATGTGGAAGGTTATCTGTATGAAAATAATGTGCAGGTTGCCTTTATGGGAACGGTCAAGAATGACAATATCTATTTTGTCGGACTGAATCTGACGTACCATTATTCGCTTACGCAAGATCCGGTTGCCGGCAAGATCCTTCAGCCCGTGGTAGCAGGATATCTTAGAGATCTGCCGGATCGACAGCTGGTTCCGTTGTCTGTGAAGTATTCGGAGAACCAGATCGTAGTGGAAAGCCCGGAAGATGGCGTAAATACAACCTTATCGTATCACACGATCTTTCACAGTGATTCGGTGATCGAAAACAAGAGAAACCTGACCTATGTAAATCAGGGGACAACAACGATCGAATTGCAATATCCGTATTTTTATCAGGGTCTTGCGATTTCTTTACTGGGATTGCTTTTACTCATTTTATATTTTATTTTTATTCCTCGAACAGTAGTAGAAATCAAAGAAAAAGTATGATATTATTTTTATAAAAGGACGGATGGCTATGTCAGAAAAGAAAAAACGGATCAAACAGATATTAGTGATTGCAGCATTGTTGTTTATACTGTTGCTGGGATTTCTTATTGTGAAATTTGCGATGAATGTATCGATGTGGGAACATTGGCTGAGCAGCCATATGGCGATCGGATCGGTGGTCTACGTTGTTATGGTTGCCGTGCAGGTTGTTCTTGCGTTGGTGCCAGGTGGCCCGATGGAGGTGGCAGGCGGTTATGTCTTCGGTGTTACCGGAGGAACCCTGTTGTTTGCACTGGGAGCTACGTTGGGCGGATGCCTTGTGTTTTTACTGGTTCGCCGCTATGGTATGCAGATCGTAGAACTCTTTTTTGAACATGATAAGATTGAAAAGCTCACTTTCCTTAATAGTGACGAGAAACGTGATATGATCTTTATGATCCTATTTGTTATTCCGGGAAGTCCGAAAGATCTGTTCTGCTATTTTGCAGGGCTGACCAATATGAGATTGACCATGTTCCTTTTTATCAATGTCGTTGGCCGGCTGCCGGCACTGATCGCTTCGGTTGCTACCGGTTCACAGATCGGTTCTTCCAATTATCTGCAGGCAGTTATCATCTTTTTGATAACAGCGATTGTCAGTGGTATTGGAATACTGCTGTATTATCGGATTTTGAAGTGGAAAAACCGGGATATGGAAGGATGAAAGGGGATTGTCTGATTGCTTAGCGAAGACAAGATTAAAAAAATGATCCGTTTGTCAGAATATGAGCTTGGGATCGGCCGTGAAGATCTGCGATATGTAAAATACTCAAAGACAGATTTTATCTGGCTTCAGATTTTGAAGACAGTTGCCGCTGACATTTTAGCTGCGATCCTGTTTTTTGTATTATTGGTTTGTTACCAGTTGGAGTATGTTTTGCAGAATGCCCTGACGCTGCCTTTGCGGGAGGTCATGGTCAACTATGCTCTTTGTTTTCTGGTGATCTGCCTGATCTCTGTCATTGTCACATGGAAGAGGGCGGTCAGGCTGTATAAGGAGGCAGAGATCCGCGCAAGAGAGTATGCGATCACGCTGGATGAGTTGATGAGCATATATGAAAAAGAAGAAAATGCCCAGGAGGATGTAGAATCATGATGATGACACTTTTGGTACTTAAAAATCGAATCCGGCATTTTTATGAAAAACATTACCATATCGTACGATGTATTATAAAGTTTTTGATCATGTTCTTTGTGTCGGAGGTGCTGACGCATACGATGGAATATAATACATTTTTCCAGCCGACAGCACTGCTGGTTCTGGTGTCTGTGGTAGCGGCTGTTACACCGGATATGGTATCGGTTTTATTTTTGGTCGTTATGGCTTGCGGCGAGATCGTAAATGTTTCGGTCTTGCTGTGCATGTCTTTTTTTATACTGTTTCTTGTTTATTTGCTGTTGATCGGGAGGCTGGATGCCAGACAGTATTATGTGATCGTGGCGATACCGGTACTCGCCTTTTTACGGATCAGCTATGCGGTGCCGCTTATCGCTGCCTGTGTATGTACACCGGCCATGCTGCCGGCGCTGTTGATGGGGATTTTTACGCAGTATCTTATGATGGGGATCATGGATTATGGAGCGGCAACGGCAACCGGAGGATCGGTTCAGGAAAATGTATTATCGGCGCTCCGGTATGTGATCGATTATGTGATCCACAATGAGATGTGGCTGATCACGATGATCGCATTTACACTTACGTTTTTATGTGTGTATTTTATCCGCTGTGCTGCTGTTAAGTATGGCATGCAGATTGCTATTCTGGTCGGCGCGATCGTACTTATGACGGTTGAGCTTTTGAGCAACATTATCTGGAATCTGAATCTGGCAATTGGATATTTGTTTATCCAGGTTTTGATCTCTACCGGACTTGCGTATATCGTTCAATTCTTTTCGGTTAATTTGGATTATCGCGGGACGAAAAAACTTCAATTTGAGGATGACGAATATTTTTATTATGTTACAGCAGTTCCCAAATATAAGGTGGCAGATGCTGAACATACAGTGACAACAATTAGTTCCGAGGAGTGAATCTATGAATGCAATAAGTAGTTTTTTTCATAATTATGTATCATGGCTGGTGATGCCGCAGATTACGATCATTGATATTCTGGAAATTGCCATCATTGCCTATGCGTTTTACAATGTGATCCTGTGGATCAAGGATACCAGGGCATGGATGCTTTTGAAGGGAATTCTCGTGCTCGGTATTATCTTTCTGGCGGCAGTGCTGCTGGAGATGAATGTGGTATTGTGGGTGTTCCGCAATGCGATGGTAGTTGGTATCATGGCGATGATCGTTATATTTCAGCCTGAGCTTAGAAATGCGCTGGAAAGACTGGGACGAAGAAACTTTATCACAAATTTTGGCCCATTTGACAATTCAAAATCAAA
The DNA here is from genome assembly GCA_934316925.1 of uncultured Eubacterium sp. GTDB lineage: Bacteria > Bacillota > Clostridia > Lachnospirales > Lachnospiraceae > Eubacterium_F. Next base: position 36,794 of record CAKREC010000013.1, on the reverse strand, counting down.
AAATGAACGTTTTACAGAGAAGAGCATACAGAGCATTATCAAAGCGGTGTATGACATGGCAAAGGTAAAGACTGGTGCCCTGATCATTGTAGAAAAGGAGATTCAGTGCCGTGAATTCGAGAGAACCGGTATTCCGATCGACGCTGAGATCAGCAGTCAGTTACTGATCAATATTTTTGAGCATAATACGCCACTTCACGATGGCGCCGTATTGCTTCGCGACAATCGTATTGTGGCAGCTACCTGTTATCTTCCTTTGTCCAACAATCTGGAGGTCAGCAAGGAGCTTGGAACAAGACATCGTGCCGGTCTTGGTGTGAGTGAGGTCTCCGATTCGCTGACGATCATTGTATCAGAAGAAACCGGATTTGTATCGCTTGCCAGTGAAGGCAAACTGTATCGAAAGGTGGATGCGGATACACTTAAACTCCGGTTGCAGCAGGTCGCAAATAGGAATGCGGAAGAAAAGAAAAAATGGTGGAAGGGAAGAGGTAATGATGAAGAAAAAACTGACCAGTAATCTAACATTGAAAATACTTTCTATCGTTGTTGCATTTGTGTTCTGGCTGCTTGTCGTAAATCAGATCGACCCGGTTACAACCAAAACCTTTTACAGTATTCCGGTCAAGATTTTGAATGAAAATGTGATTACATCAGCAGATCAGGTATACGAAATTGAAAGTGGCGACAAAGTCAATGTCGTTGTAAAAGGCAAGCGTAGTGTGATTGAGCGGCTGAGTGCCAGTGATTTTTCAGCTACGGTGGATCTGAGTGAACTGTCGAAAGTGAATGCCGTCAGCATTCAGGTTGCGTTGAAGAAAAATCTCAACGAAGAAATCGAACTGAGCACCAATAATGCGGTTATGAAAGTCAAACTGGAAGAGCGCATGACAGACAAGTTCAAAGTGGAAGTAGAGCACCAGGGCGAGCTTAGTGACAATTATATGCTTGGCGAGATTGTTGCAAAACCAAACATTATTGAGGTGTCATGTGGCAAATCCAAATTTAAGAAGATCGATCATGTAGGTGTTACGGTTACGCTGAATGGCGAAAGCGCCAATTTCCAAAAGGATTATAGTCCGATCTTGTATGACAAAGATGGTGGTATTATTGATAACACCAATGTTACATTCAGTAATGACAGCATTACAGTTGTGACGCATGTGTTGTCCACAAAGACCATACCGATCACGATTGATGTGCAGGGAACACCGGCAGAAGGGTACCGGGTATCCGGAACGGACTACAAACCGGAAGAGATCCATGTAGCCGGATCCGAAGCAGATCTTGCCAAGCTTTCATCGATCAAGATTCCGATTGATGTCAGTGGAGTGAAGAAGGACGTTGAGAAAGATGTACCGCTGGTGGATTATATCAACAATCTGACGGTAGTCGATAATATTACGTCCGTGTCGGTACACTGTGACATTGTGCGGAAGGGAACCCGGTCTTTTGTTATGACAGATACGGATATTGCCGTAAAAGGCCTGCCATCCAATACGTCGATCGAATTTGAAAATGAGTCCGAGAAGCATTCGGTTACACTCATTGGAAAAGAGAGTGTACTGGAAAATATGGATCTGAACAGTTTAGGTGCCTATATCAATCTTGCCGGATTATCAGTTGGTGCACATACGATTGAAGTAGGATTTAATCTGCCGGATTCTGTAAAACTCAAATCCAAGGTGAAAGTAAACATTATTTTGCGGGCACAGAATTCGACGGATACCGATAGCAGTAAGAACAATAATACGACAAATAAAACGGATTCAACCAGCAATGATGAAAATACGGCAACCGAAGAGCCACAGGCAACGGAGGAACCGTAGATAAAAAATAAGAAAGCCGCTTCTTTTGAAGTGGCTTTCTTTGCGTTATGAAAATGCAATTTTTATAATGGAATGTTACCATGTTTCTTTTTCACACTGTCTAAAGCACGTTTATCGGAAAGAATCATAATATCGCCATAAATACGATCTCTGGTAGCTTCCGGTTTGATGATCTCGTCTACATAGCCGTGCATAGCAGCAATGCTTGGGTTCATGAATTTTTCGTTATATTCGTCAATCTTTTCCTGGCGGAATGCGGCTTTTTCTGCAGGGGCCATGTTCTTCATCTGTTTGCCGTACAGGATATCAGCGGCGCCATCAGCACCCATAACAGCAATTTCTGCTGTTGGCCATGCGTAGACAAAGTCAGAACGAAGATGTTTACTGCTCATAGCAATATATGCGCCACCGTAAGCTTTTCGAAGGATCACATTGATCTTGATCGTAGTAGCTTCTGAGTAAGCGTACAGTAATTTTGCACCGTGGCGGATGATACCTTTATATTCCTGATCTTTTCCAGGCAGGAATCCCGGTACATCGGTCAATGTGATGATCGGAATATTGAAAGAATCACAGTAGCGGATGAAACGGGCTGCTTTATCGGAGGAATCACAATCCAGACAGCCGGCCATATATTTTGGCTGGTCGGCAACGATACCGATGGCAACACCTTTGATACGTCCGAAACCGACTACAACGTTTCTGGCAAATTCTTCCTGAACTTCAATGAAAGAGTCTTCATCAACGATTCCGTGGATCACATCGTGAATATCATAACTCTGATTGCTTTCTTTCGGAATGATGTGTGCCATATCTTCATTGAATGAAATCTCCGTAGAATATTTAGGAACTACATTGTTTTTGGTGTGAAGATAACCATCTTCGTAGCAAGGTGGAATGATCGCGATCAGATCGCGCACCTGTTTGAAACATTCTTTTTCATTTGGCATATGGAAGTGCGCAACGCCACTCTTAGAAGCGTGGACATTCGCTCCGCCTAATGCACTGGCTGTAATGTCTTCGTTGGTTACACTTTTGATTACTTTTGGGCCAGTTACAAACATCTGACTGATATCGTCGATCACAAAAATAAAATCGGTAATACCAGGAGAGTATACGGCACCGCCGGCACAGTTTCCGGCAATGATCGAAATCTGTGGAATGTAACCGGACGCCATCGTATTGTAATAGAAGATCTCACCATATCCGGCAAGGGCATTTACACCTTCCTGAATACGGGCTCCGCCGGAATCGTTGATTCCAATAACCGGACAACGGCTCTCGATCGCCATTTTGATCGCGTTGGCAATCTTAAAACCGTGCTGTTTACCAAGAGTTCCCCCAATGACTGTAAAGTCTTCAGAATATATTACAACTTTCTGGCCGCCAATGGTTCCGTAGCCGGTGATAACACCGTCGTAAGGGAACTGTCCCTTTTTGATATTGAAGGCATCTTCTAAGTTGGCAATGTTTGAACCAATTTCGCGGAACGAGTCTTCATCTAAGAGCATGCAAATACGTTCCAAGGCATGAAGCTTGCCGAGTTTATGCTGCTTTTCCATGTTATACATTGTTCATTCTCCATTCTTAAAAATCTAGAGTTTTCAGTAAAAGGTGAGCCATTTTACTGGCTGCACGCACATACAATATGATACCATATGGGGGAAAAATGTCAATATCTGCCACAGGAGTTGACGAATGAAGAGGGTTAATGATATAATCAAATGATTGAAAAAATAAAAAGGGCGGTTAAAGAGTATGAAACAATTTGCAGCCAACTTTCGCAAGTATGCGTATTTGCTTAGACAGTTAGTACAGAAAAATATCAAATTGAGATATCGCAGATCTTATCTTGGTATGCTATGGACGATGATCGAGCCATTGCTCACGATGATCGTGCTTGCCGTTGTGTTTGGAAGTTTGTTGGGACGCAGCAGCAATGATGCAGCTTTTGCCGGTGTACCATTTCCGGTTTATATCCTGACCGGTCGTCTGCTGTATTCGTTTTTTTCATCAGCGACGAACAGTGCGACCAAATCGATCCGGTCAAACAGTGCGATGATCAAGAAGGTATATGTTCCTAAATATATCTATCCGTTGTCAGGCATTTTGGCAAACTTTATCATTTTCCTGATCAGTCTGGTGGTTTTGGTCTTTGTTATGCTGTTTTTCGTTTTGACAGGATCCTACCGGGCACCGATGAATGGTTATATGGTATTATCGCTTGTGCCTCTTTTAAATCTGTTTGTGCTGGCAACCGGCGTGGGAATGATCTTGTCGACACTTTGTGTTTTCTTCCGGGATATTGAGTATCTCTGGAGTGTTATGCTGATGCTGATTATGTATAGCAGTGCGATCTTCTATTATGCAGCGAACATGAGTGGCGGTGCACAGAAGATCGTTCATATCAATCCACTGTTCGGTGTTATTGATAACTTTAGAAGATGCTTATTCGGACAGCCGATGGACATGCATATGTTTTTGTATACTTCCGTATTTTCTGTGGTTACATTGATCGTGGGTATGTTTATTTTCTATCGTAAACAGGATTCATTTATTTTAAATATTTAAGAAAAAGCGTTTTATTGATGGAGGTTATCATGGCAAAGAAGCCGATCGCGATTAAGGTGGATCATGTGAGCATGAAATTCAACCTTAGTTCGGAAAAAGTAGATAATGTAAAAGAGTATATTATCAAATTTATTAAAAAAGAATTGATGTATCAGGAATTCTGGGCGCTGCGCGACGTTACATTCGACGTAAAAAAAGGTGACCGTGTTGGTATCCTGGGATTGAATGGTGCAGGAAAAAGTACGTTATTAAAGATTTGTTCCGGTGTTTTGAAGGCAACGCAGGGAACCGTTACTACCAAAGGAAGAATTGCACCGCTGCTTGAACTTGGTGCCGGATTTGACCGGCAGTATACCGGCAAGGAAAACATCTTCTTATATGGTTCGATGCTGGGCTACACCAAAGAGTTTTTGAATGAAAAATATGATGAGATCGTGGAATTCTCGGAATTGGGAGATTTTATCAATGTTCCGGTTAAGAATTATTCATCCGGTATGAGAGCCAGACTGGGATTCTCTGTCGCTACGATCGTAGAGCCGGACATTTTGATCCTTGATGAGGTACTGAGCGTTGGTGATGCCAAGTTCCGAAGAAAATGTGAAGCGCGTATTCAAAGCATGTTTGACAAGGGAGTTACCGTTTTGTTTGTATCTCATTCTGTCAGTCAGGTGCTGCGCATATGCAACAAAGGAATTCTGTTGGAACAGGGACGTCTGATCGCACAGGGCGATGTAGAGGATGTTGTGAACTTTTATGAAGAAAAGATGTCAGTCCAGTCAAGTGAAAAGTAGGACGACTTGCCGATTGGATGACTTGCCGCCGAATGAATATGGGGGGCGGATATATATTTAGGAGGAAATAAAAATGAAAAAAGTAATTACCTATGGAACTTTTGATCTGTTACATGTTGGACATATCAATTTATTGCGAAGAGCCAGAGAACTGGGCGACTATCTTATCGTGGTAGTATCCTCAGATGAATTCAATGCCGGCAAAGGAAAAAAGGCATATCATTCGTTTGAAGACCGCAAGAAGATTCTGGAAGCGATCCGATATGTAGATGAAGTTCTGCCAGAGTATACATGGGAACAGAAGATCGATGACGTAAAAAACAATAATGTTGATGTTTTCGTTATGGGAGATGACTGGAAAGGTAAATTCGACTTTTTGAAAGATTATTGTGAGGTTGTATATTTGCCGCGCACAGAGGGGATATCAACAACAAAGATAAAAAATGATTTGAATATGAAAGACTGATTATTATGGAAAACCAAATTGGAACTTTAAAGATGGTTGGTTATCGTATCTTTGCCATATGTTTTTCTTTCTTTCGAATTTTTCCGATATGTAAGAACAAATACTTTTTTGTGGGAACTCACGATGCCAGCCCGGAGGGAAATATTGGTATTGTTGAGAGTCAACTTCGAAAAAGGGTGCCGGATTGTAAAATTATCGTTTTGACAAAGAAGGATGGCATTCGCCGTCCTTTTTCATTCTTTTTTGGAAAAGCATACCATATGGCTACCGCATCGGTGATCTTTCTGGACAACGAATTTATGCCGATGGCATTTACTCCGATTTCCAGGAAGACAAAAGTGGTCCAGCTCTGGCATGGAACCGGGAGCATCAAGCATTTTGGACTGGATGCAGAGACGGGAGAGATTGCAAGGCTGGCCCAAAAAGCCAATCAGCGGATCACTCACCTGATCGTGAGTTCAGAATACTCGAAAGAGCAGTATGCCGGTGCGTTTGGCATACCGGCGGATCGGATTTTTGTTACCGGACTTCCGCGGACGGATCTGGTTTTGGACAAAGAACAGATTCATGATATGAAAGAATGCTTCTATCAGGAGTATCCGGAACTTCGCGGGAAGGAACTGATCTTGTATGCCCCTACCTTTCGCGATGATGAAGTTGCTTCGCCGGAGTTGTATCTTTCGCTGGATCGGTTTGTCCCGGATATGAGAGAAGACCAGGTGCTCATGCTTCGGTATCATCCTCATGTGGCGGACAATTTCAGTCCGGAGATCCTGAAAGATCATGAGGGAAAAGTAGTTGATTTTTCTCATTATGAGGGAGTGACTACACTGCTGGCAGTTACAGATATTCTGATCAGTGATTATTCATCCATTGTATTTGAGTATGCTTTGTTTGACCGGCCGATGATTTTTTATGCTTATGATTATCAGCATTTTCAGGCGATCAGCCGGGAATTGTATGGAGATTACCGAAAAGATATGCCGGGACCGGTTGTGAATGATCAAAGGGAACTGCAGGCAGTACTCAAAGAAGAAGACCATGATCATGAGAAGCGGATGGCTTTTTGTAAAAAACATTATCAGTACATGGATAAAAAATCGGTCGAAAGACTTTTTGAATTGATTTTTGAATAGTAATGGTATATAATACCCTTGTTGCGTTTTAGGGTTATTATGTTTCGAAAGAACGGAGGTTTAAGGTGAAAGTACTATTAGAGAGAAAAATAAGCTGGATTTTTCTGATCATTCAGCTTTTAGCGTCCATTGGAATGTGTGGATTAGCGATTTATGTTGGATTTATTCCTACCAAGTATGTGGTTGCGATGGTTGCAGTCTGCGTGCTGCTGATGGTTTATCAGGTGTTCAGCCAGATTACCAATAACAGCTACTTGTTTGGACGAATCCTGTGCGTGTTCTTCTGTGCATTTTTCATTGGTGGAAGCTATTATATGTTTGATGCCCATGCAGCATTGGAAGAGATTGGTGGCGCAGATACAAAGACGGATATCATTGCCTTTTATGTATTGAAAGATGATGCGGCACAGACGATCGCAGATGCGAAAGGATACAAATTTGGTATTCTCGGCACATTGGATCGCGAAAATACAGACAAGGCATTAGAAGAAGCAAAGAGCAAAGCCGGTCAGGATCTCGAAGTGGTTGAGTTTGATGATACTTCAACACTGGTAGATGCGCTGTATGCAAAAGAGATCCAGGTATGCGTATTTAACCAGGCTTTCCTCAATACGGTTACTGACCAGTATGATACGTTTGAAACGGATACCAGAGAATTGTCCCAGAGTTCCATTGTTACAAAAGTGGAAAATGAGATAACGGATACCGATGTTACGACGAAACCATTCAATGTATATATTAGTGGTATTGACGTGTATGGAGATATTTCGACGACAAGCCGAAGCGATGTAAATGTTATTGCCACGGTCAATCCGGTGACGAAGAAGATCCTTTTGACAAGTACACCGCGAGATTATTATGTGCCATTGTATACCAAAGGTGGTAAAGATCTTTCCCACGGTGTGTGTGATAAATTGACCCATGCCGGTATTTATGGTGTTGACTGTTCGATCAATACGTTAGAGAAGTTGTACGACATTGATATTGATTACTATGTTCGAGTGAACTTCACCAGTGTAAAACAGATTGTAAATCTGTTGGGTGGTGTTAAGGTATATTCGGATTATGACTTTATTTCTGACTGGGGTCCGGATGGAGCTGGTACACACTACAGCTTTAAGAAAGGCTACAATAAAGTAAATGGTAAGAAAGCGCTGGCGTTCTGTCGTGAAAGACATCATTTTGCAAATGGTGATTATCAGCGAGGACGTGACCATCAGCATATGATCGAGGCAATTTTGAATAAGGCGATGTCCCCATCGATTCTTTCAAACTTCACGGAACTTTTGAAAGAGTCCAAAGGAATGTTCCAGACAAACATGTCGACCAAGAAGATCAGTTCGATCTGCAATATGCAGTTAAATGATGGAGCGCAGTGGAAGATCATGTATGCCAATGCAGAGGGAACCGGAGCTAAGAAGACAACCTATTCGATCCGCTCTACGGCATTGTATGTATGTGAGCCAAATTATAACTCAGTTGCAAAGATCACAAAGAAGATCAATCGTGTTATGAAAGATACTGAAAAGACAGGCGATACTTCGGACAATGACGAAGAGGCTCAGCCAACATTAGAACCATAAAAATTACAGCTGTGGAAAGTTTTTGGAAACAGCTTGCCGAAAACGACCGCTTATTGCGGTCGTTTCCTGTTAAATGAGGAATTTAGAGGAGATCATTATGAGTTTATTAAAAAAAGCAGGAACCAATCGTTCGATTTCTTTTTCACCACCGGATATTACGGAAGAAGAAGTAAGGGAAGTAGCGGATACCTTGTTGTCGGGATGGATCACAACAGGGCCAAAGACGAAAGAGTTTGAACGACAGATTGCATCCTTTTGCCATACAGAGCGTGCGGTTTGTCTGAATTCATCTACAGCGGCCATGGAGATGACACTGCGCCTGCTTGGTGTTGGTCCCGGGGATGAAGTCATTACGACGGCATATACCTATACCGCAACAGCAAGTGCGATCTGTCATACGGGAGCTACTCCTGTTCTGGTCGATGTAAAAAAAGACAGCTATGAGATGGATCTTGCGGCAGTAGAAAAAGCAATAACAGAGCGGACAAAAGTGATCGTACCGGTTGATATTGCCGGTGTGATGGTGGACTATGATGGTATCTACCAGGTGATCGGAAAGAAGAAAGAACTCTATCACGCAGGAGAAAATAAATACCAAAAGTTGTTTGGCCGTATTATTGTCATGGCGGATTCTGCCCATGGGTTTGGTGCTGTGAGACAGGGTAAGATGAGTGGAGAATTTGCTGATTTTACTACCTTTTCATTTCATGCGGTCAAAAATCTGACAACAGCAGAAGGTGGCGCGGTTACCTGGCGAAGCGTTCCGGGGATGGACAACGAAGAGGTATACAAAGAATATATGTTATTGTCTCTTCATGGACAGTCAAAAGATGCTCTGGCAAAGACCAAACCAGGTGCCTGGGAATATGATATTTTATTTCCAGCGTATAAGTGCAATATGACGGATATTATGGCTTCGATCGGTCTGGTTCAGCTTAGACGGTATCCGGAACTCCTTGCCAGACGAAGAGAAATTATTGAAACATATGACCGGGGAATACAGCAGATCAATGAACGGTTGCATCGTTATCATCTGCATGCCCTTTGCCATTATGAGGAAGAAAAAATATCCAGTGGACATTTGTACCTGCTCCGTGTGGATGGTGCGGATGTAGAGACGCGCAACCGTCTGATCGAACTCATGGCGGAAAAAGGTGTGGCAACCAATGTTCATTACAAACCATTGCCGTTATTGACGGCATATAAAAACCTTGGATTTTCGATAGAGGATTATCCAAACGCGTATGAAATGTATGCGAATGAAGTGACATTACCGGTTCACACAGGACTTTCTGAGGAAGATACCGCATATGTTTTACAAAAACTGGAAGAAACGATGTTGCAGATTGAGAATGGAGAATATCATGCGTAAATGGGACCAGTTACCGGAAAACATGCGAAATGAATCAATCCGACCATATTATGAGCATTTACAACAGCATAAGATGGGATTGCTGGTAAAAAGAATCTTTGATTTTCTTATGGCACTGATCCTGCTTTTGATCTTATGGCCGATCCTTCTGATTCTGGGAATCTTAGTCGGCAGCACATCAAAGGGAGGAGTGTTTTTCCGTCAGGAGCGTGTTACCACATATGGAAGAACGTTTCGTATCTTTAAATTCCGCACGATGGTTGCAGATGCAGAAAAGAGGGGAAGTCAGGTAACGACAAGTGGAGATGCAAGAGTCACTCCGATCGGACGTTTTCTTCGCAAAGTGCGGCTGGATGAACTGCCGCAGTTGTTGAATATTCTGACAGGTGATATGTCGTTTGTTGGCACCAGACCGGAAGTGCCAAGATATGTGGAGGCATACTCGGATGAGATGCGGGCGACACTGCTATTGCCGGCGGGAGTTACTTCAAAAGCAAGCATCGAATATAAAGACGAGGAACGTCTGCTGGCGGCGGGAACCGATGTGGATGCTACGTATATTCATGAAGTGCTGCCGGGAAAGATGAAGTATAATCTGGATTACTTAAAAACATTTTCTTTTGGAAAAGATATTTGGCTTATGGTTCAGACCGTATTGGCAGTGATCCGATAAGGTTATTGTAGGGGGGACAAGGAGGATTTATTCTATGGGAAGACTTCAAGATTTGTATATATCTTTGTTAAGTCCGTTTATTCCATTTATGGGAAAGGTAAAAGATAAATACAAATATGAAATTCTGACAGGCTGTTTTGTGGCTGACATCATCTTATTTTGTATTGTCAGATATGTACTGCACAAAGAGAGTTATTTCTATAATACAGCCTGCGGTATTGTGTTGATGATGACGATTGCCGTTGTGTCTTTGAATCGCTCACTGGAGCGGGTTCATTGGCGCCGGTCGGTATGGATCTCGTGGTTTGGCATGTGTATCTGCTTTACCGTATCCGATCTGTTAGTACCTAAAAAAGTATGCGGCCTTGGTATCATTCTGGCATTTGCTTTTACCGGAGTATTTTTTGTATGGCAGAATCATACAAGAAAAGACCTATTGTGGAAATGCTTTAAAGATGCCGTGAAAATTTCGTTCTGGCTGATGTCGGTGATCTCATTTTTGTTTCGACCGATGTATGCCGGCGGAAGATACGCAGGGATATTTACGAATCCGAATACATTTGCCCTGTATCTGTATATCATTTTTGCTGTATATATGTCTGATCTTGAATGGATCGTGGAGACGGGAAGAAACTGGAAAAAGAATCTCACGACATATTTCAGTCTCGCGCTGGTCGTATTTTATCTGGCAAAGACACAGGCAAGAACGTCTATGGTGACGGTTGCCGTGATCTTTTTGATGTGGATCATTTTCCGTGCGATTATTATGGTTCAGACAAAGGCGTGGAAAAGCTTTGCAAGAAACCTGTGTCTAATGCTTGGCTTTTGTGCAGTGCTGTATCCTTTGTTTGATGTGGCAGGACATACGCTGCCAAGAATGATCAATCATCCGATCCTTTTTCAGGGTGAGACATTGTTTATGGCAGACGGCAGCAAGATCGAGGACTTTAGTGAGTCGGTCGTTGCAGAGCCGGGGGAAGTTGAAAATTCACACGCAGAAGGACCGGCGGAAGATATGGAAAATCCGATTCCTTCCAATGTGTGGGCCCGGTTTTTCTATGTACTGGAAAATACCAAAGGACTGAATGCACTGACGAGTGGTCGTATTGAGATCTATAAAGGTTATGTAAAGAAGTTAAACTATAAAGGGCACAAAAATGTGGCACTTTCGATTGATGGAAAGAAAAAAGCACATGCGCATAACAACTGGATCCAGTTTGGATATACATATGGTGTGCTGAGTATGTTTTTCTATGGGATCATCACGGTGCTGGCAGTCGTATTTTCTGTGAAATTTTATCTGACGAATCGACGTAAAAATGCGACGTATGCGTTTTTAATCCCGGCAATCTGTGTGGGATTTGTTGTGGCAACCCTGACGGAATGTTTATTTCTGCCATTTGAGGTATTTCCGGCATTTGCATTCTGGTTCGCATTTGGAGATTTGTTTGTAAAAACGGTGCCGAAAAACCGGATGCTTGCAGAGCTGGAGCGCAATGCGGCATGCCTTGACACGGATTAGGCGGTATGCTATATTGAATAGTAATGCAGTAGCGCTAAAATGGGCGCTTATATGGAAGAATAAGGAGAAAATCACATGGTATTTGGAGTATTATTAGCCGGCGGTATTGGAAGCCGTATGGGCAACATTGAGAAACCAAAACAGTATTTAAATATTGCCGATAAACCGATCATTATTCACACGATCGAGAAATTTTATATCAATGATAAGTTTGAAAAATTGTATGTGCTTTGTCCGGAGCAGTGGATCAGCCATACGAAGAATCTGATCCGCAAATACATCGGAGAGACCGACCGGATTGAGGTCGTTCAAGGCGGAGCCACCAGAAATGAGACGATCATGAATGCGATCACACAGATCGAAAGTGAGTACACCGTGGATGACGAGACGATCATTCTGACTCATGATTCGGTTCGTCCTTTCGTGACACACCGCATCATTGAGGAGAATATTGCATACGCATTGCAGTACGGAGCCTGTGATACCGCAGTTCCGGCTACGGATACGATCGTGCAGAGTGATGACAATCAGGTGATCACTTCGGTGCCTGACCGCAGCAAGATGTATCAGGGACAGACCCCACAGACATTCCGCCTGAAAAAACTCAAAGAACTTTATTTGTCACTTACTGATGAAGAAAAACAGTTTTTGACGGATGCCGCTAAGATTTTTGTTATGAAGGGTGAAAAAGTATATCTGGTTGAGGGAGAAGTATCCAACATCAAGATTACCTATCCATATGATCTGCGAGTTGCCGAAACTTTGATCAAGGAAAATAGTATGGAGGACTAAAAGCCTATGCTGAACACGGTATATCAGTTAGTGGCACCTAGAAAGTTCGAGGTGACCTATCAGAATATTGACTTAAAAGGGGATGATGTGATCGTACGTCCGACGCATCTTTCAATCTGCAACGCGGATCAGCGGTATTACCAGGGACTGCGGGAAGCTTCGATCCTGGCGCAGAAGTTACCGATGGCATTGATCCACGAAGCCATTGGCAATGTTGTATGGGATCCGTCCGGCCGATTTAAAGCGGGGGATATGGTAGTTATGATCCCGAATACGCCGGTAGAAGAGGACGAGTATATTGCGGAAAATTACCTTCGTTCCAGCAAATTCCGTGCCAGTGGATTTGATGGCTTTATGCAGGAATATGTCAAGATCCGGCCGGATCGACTGGTGCCATTGCCGGAGACGATCGACAAGACCGTAGCTGCGTTTACGGAGATCGTCAGCGTCAGTGTGCATGCAATCTCACGATTTGATAAGATCGCGCATGGAAGAAGAGATCATGTTGGTATCTGGGGCGACGGCAATCTTGGTTATATTACTGCCGTTTTCTTTAAGACGATGTTCCCGAAAACTGAGCTTTCTATTTTTGGTATGAGCAAGGACAAGCTTTCGGATTTTACATTTGCAGACAATACCTATACGATCGAGAAGATCCCGGAGGGGCTGGAGCTCGATCATGCGTTTGAATGTGTTGGTGGTGCAGGATCCGGTAAAGCGATCGATCAGATCATCGATTATATCAAACCGGAGGGAACGATCTCGATCCTGGGTGTATCTGAGTACCCGGTTCCGATCAATACCCGTATGGTTCTGGAAAAGGGTCTCCGTATTTTTGGAAGCAGCAGAAGTGGAAAAGTAGATTTTGAAAAGACGGTGGAACTCTATAAGTCAAATCCGGAGATTATCAATTATCTGTCCAACATTGTTGGGGCAGTTGTTCCGGTACACGATATAAAAGATATGAAAAATGCTTTTGAACTGGATATTCAGAAGTCGTTTGGAAAGACTATTATGTTGTGGGAAAAATAATAGGAGAAGAGCAGACACTATGTTTTCAATCATTATGCCGGTGTACAATACGGAATCGTATTTGGAAGAGGCAATTGAAAGTATTATCAATCAGACAATTTTTGCAAAAGGACAGGTACATTTACAGCTGTTAGATGATGGCAGCAGGGATGGATCCCTGTCTATTTGCCGTAGATATGAGAAAATGTATCCAGAGTTGGTCACGGTTACGCATTTTGAGGAAAATCAGGGAGTATCCGCGATCCGCAATTATGGTGTTGAACAGGCAAAAGGTCTTGACGATGTGATCGTTGGATTTATGGATTCGGATGATCGGATGGAGTTGGACACACTGGAGCGGGTGGAAACATTTTTTGGACAGCATGAAGATGTGAATTTTGCAGCGACAGAGATTCACTTGTTCGATGCGGTGGAAAAATCACAGCGCTTGAACTGGCGGTTTGAACAGCGGGAAGTAGTTGATATTAAAAAGGACTATGATTTTCCGCACTATTACATTGGAGGGGCATTTGTTCGTCGAAGTGCCCTTATGAACCTTCATTTTGAGGAGAAAATGTCATTTTGGGAAGATGCGCTTGCTGTCAATCAGGTAATCTTACAAGAAGGAAAATACGGTCTTGTGAGAGGGGCAAAGTATTATTACCGGAAGAGAAATGACGACACTTCTTTAGTAAGCCGGGCGTGGAAAGAAGAATCCCGTTACACAAGTTTTTTGCAGGAAGGGTACATGACGCTCATGGACTTTTGCAAGAAGAAAAAACATCGGGTCATACCATATATTCAGTTCGTTGTGGCGTATCATCTTCGCATTTTTATGATGAACAGCAACAGTGAATCGGTCGGGGCGATGATGGATTCGCCGGATGAGATGACCGAGTTCCGGAAACGGCTGCAAAAGGTATTACGGCGGATCAAAGAAAAGATCATTGTCCGGGTACCGACGACCCTGCCGATTATTGAGGCAATGCTCTCGGTCCGGAAAGGGCGGCCGGTTCGCGTCAAAAAGGTTTTTACTGAGGATGACTGTTTATTTGTATATAAAGGGTACACGATCACACGCATGTCAGAGCGCAATGTGGCGCTGTTTTATATCTTAAGAGATGGCTCTGAATATGATGGCATGTGGAGAGGAAGATTCAGCACACCAGCATATGCGATGAAAAAAGAGGATTATATTTTTGCAGAGCATGAGGGACAACGAATCCGTTCCATCGAGTATCCATGTAGAAAACAGTTGTTTATTTTGGGACAGCGGTACCGCTGCTGGTTCCATGCCGGTTTTGTGATCGATATTCCTAAAGAATGGGAGTCAGCGAGATTTGGTATTCATGTTCACGAGTCAGGAACTGATATTTTGATGAATGAAATTGTATTCGAAGAAATTATTGAGCAACAAAAGACAGGAGAGAGAGAATGTTAGAAAAAATAAAGGCACTGTTAAACCGATATTATGAAATCATATCCTATCTGTTTTGGGGAGGCTGTACAACGGTAGTCAGCTGGGGTACGTATTCGGTATTTAGTCTGTTATCCGGAAATGTTTTTTTATCCAATGTTTTGTCATGGGTCTGTGCGGTGCTTTTTGCCTATGTGACCAACAAGTTATGGGTGTTCCGGAGCAAAAGCTGGAAGAAAGAAGTGGTAGTAAAAGAGTTTTCGATGTTTATGTCCAGCCGTATTCTTACGGGAATTTTAGAGATTGTTTTGGTTCCGCTTTTTGTTAAAATTGGTTTGACACAGACCGTATTTGGAATCAAGGGATCCGTTTCTAAGATCATTGTAAGCTTTTTGGTTATCATTTTGAATTATGTTTTCAGCAAATTATTTGTTTTCAAAAAAGAGAACACAAAGGAAACAGTATAAATAAACGAGGGATAACGATGAGAAAATTAATGACAGTTTGCCAGTGGCTTTGGCTGACCGTATTATATGTGATCTTTTTTATTGCAATGGGAAGTATGACGGCAAAAAGTCTGTTTAGTGCCTTAATACTTCCATTTGTTGTGTATGGCGTGATCCGGTGGATGAAGACACACGATGAGATTCATCTGAATCTGAAAAAAGAACGGATTCTCTGGTGGGGAATGGCCGCTTTGGGATCGGTTCTTTTGATCTTGTTTGCCTATATGAACCGCGTAGAAAGCCTTTCCTGGGATTGGGGAAAAGTTATACGATCTGCCAGTGAATATGTTTTGACTGGAAATTTAAAGGACAAGATTTATTTTTCAAGATACCCGAACAACCAGTTATGGTACTGTGTTATGGTGGTCTTGTTTAAAGTGGTACATAAATGTATGCCAGGAGCACAGCTGGAGCAGTTTTATATGGTGTCCATCTTTTTCAGTTGTTGTATGGTGATCGTCACGATCTTACTTTTGCATCATATTGCGGTACTTCTCTGGAATGAGAAGATTGCCTTATTTGTTGGTGCTATGGCATGGGTTTGTCTGCCACTCTACATGTGGGGGATGTACGCTTATACGGATACGAGTGGAATGTTGATCCTGGTGCTTGGCTTATATATGTTTATAAAAGCAGAGCGCACTCAGGGAATTTTACATTATGTGTATCTGGCTGCTTTCGGACTGCTGGCTGCACTTGCATATGGCATCAAGGTAACGGTATTCATTCTTGTGATCGCCGGCGTGATTTCCATGGTGTTGCAAAGTCAGTCCTGGAAAAGATTGTTGTTAGGATTTGTTGTGATCGGTGTGTGCTTTGGAGCGGGAAAGGTTTCAACCGGATTGATTGTCGATCATATTATTCCGTTGGAAGAATCGTTCTCCGAAGAATATAAGTTTCCTCTGACACATTGGATTATGATGTCACTGGATTATGGCGGATATGTGCAGGAAGACGTAGACTTTACCGCGCAGATTTCCGGATACGACCAGAAAAAGGAAGCCAATATTGAAGAAATCAAAAAAAGACTGAAAGACAGAAATCTGATCCAGAATATTCAATTTTTCTTTTATACCAAGCAGCAGCGTACCTGGGGAGATGGAACTTTTTCAGGATGTGAGTATCTGTCGAGAGGACCACGATTCCCGGAAAGCCGCATGGCGCAGTTGAACACTTACTCGGGAAAATGGAACTGGCTTGTGATCGGATATACATCGTTGTATTATGGATTGCTGCTGGTTGGCATGATCCTTTCATCCTTTTTTGCGGTGCGTGATAAAAAGGGAGAGCAGCCGTTGTTTATTGGACGGATCACATTACTGGGAATTGCTGCGTTTATGACGATATGGGAATGCAATTCGCGCTATCTTGTTGTGTTTATACCGATTATGATCCTGCTCTCGGCAGAAGGGTATATCATGCTGAGAAACTGGTTGAAAAGGCAAAAAACGAAAGGGAGAGGGGAGAACTTATGAAACATTATCATTTTTCCAAGGATGATACAGCCGTTGCAAAGCTGATTGCGATTATTCTTATGATGCTGCACCACTTATTTGGATTTCCGGAACGCATTGCGTCGGAAAATATGTATCAGACCATGCATATGTGGCAGGGACAGCCCATTGAAGCGGTCGTGTGTTCCTGTTTCAAGATCTGTGTAGCATTCTTTCTGTTTCTGAGTGGCTATGGTACATTTCTCAGTGTACGAAAAAGCAAGAACATGTCAAAAGCTGTTGCAGAGCGGATTCGGCGGCTGCTTATCTTTATCTGGGAAGTGATGCTGATCTTTGTACCAATTGATTATCTGCTGGGAGTGACGAAAGTAAATATTATTTCTTCCTGGACGATAAGTTATGATATACAGAGCATAATACTCAGCATGCTTGGATTTGAAAAGTACAATGGAGAATGGTGGTTTGTTATGCCATATATTTTCCTTTTGATGCTCACGCCTGTTTTTATTCGTGTTCTGCGACGGAAGAAAGGTGACTTTTTTACCGATTTTATGATTGTTTTTGGAATCGCCATGTTTGCTACATATGGATACGGTAAATTGATGACATACGGTATATTTGAATCATTCAAAGGCAGCGTGTGGGAAATCCTGATGGCCAATATGATGTATTTTATCCCGGTATATTTGATGGGCATGATATATGCCAAATATCAGGTGTTCTCATATTATGATCAGATATTGCCGAAAGGGATTCTGAAATATGTAGTGGCTGCGCTGCTGACCTTTATGGGATTCTATATGAGATATAAAGTGGGATCGACGTATGATTTCTTTTTGATCGGTCCGATTGTTTATGCCACGGTTGTACCGGTGCATAAAATCCCGTTTGTTGTATGGGCAGCGAAAAAAAGCGGAAGATATATTACGTTGGTGTGGCTCATCCACAGCTTCTACATCTTTCAGTTTGGACAAAAATTCGTATACTCATTTAAATATCCGATCTTGATCTTTGTTGTGGAAGCGGTGATCTCGTTTGCTTCCGCGGTAGCAGTATACTGGCTTTTCGCGGGAATTAAAAAGTGCTATAAAAAGATTCGGACGAAATAGAACGAAAAAAGAACCATAGATTTTCGGTTTTGGAGTGATCTCCGTTTGAAAAATCTATGGTTCTTTTTTTATTTATTGTGGGATTCTAAGATCATATCGGTTGCTTCTCTTACTGCACATTCAACTGCTTTTCTGGACAGATGAATATCAATGAACGGTATGATCTGTCTGGCGCAGTCGGCTGGAGCAAAGGTAATACCAGCGACGCTGAAAGCACCCATATCATTGAGGTCATCCCCGATGTAAGCAACTTCATCAGGTGATAAATGATACTTTTCCGTAAGAGCGGAGAGTACCTGACCTTTTTCGGCAATGCCCTGATGCAGTTCGCTGATACCCAGTTCCTGACAGCGGTTTTCCACAATTTTGGATGTCCGGCCGGTAATGATCGCGGTGACGATCCCGATATTTTGTAATTGCTTGATCCCCAGACCATCTTTGGCATTGAATGCCTTCATGATCTCTCCATCGTTTCCCATGTAAATGTGACCGTCCGTAAGTGTGCCGTCGACATCCATGGCAAACAGTTTGATTTTACTCAGATCTTTTGCAGACATATGTGATCTCTCCTTATAGTAATTCGCCTTTGGAATCAATGACCGACTCAAATTGGGAAGGCGTAATAAACGAAATTGGACAGTTGGATACTCTCGTGTTCAAATAATCTTTTAACATACTTCGGATGTCATGGTTGGCATCCTCTGCTTTTAAGGTATTTCTGGCTTTTTCCATCGCTGGCTGCATGTAGTTCTGCTTCTCAGAATCGTGGCTGTAGCCATCGAAACCGGCAATCGCGATGCTGTTTACCTGAATGATATCTAACAGGCGGAGCAGCAGAATACCGGAGTTGTCTAGTTGTTCCCATCCACATTTTACAAGTCGGGCAAAATCAATGACAACCTGATTGTTTTCAGTACCGGTTGTTACATTGGACGTAACAATCTTTTTATATTCTTTGAAGTGTGTTGCACTGCGCCAGTATTGATATCTGTTTTTGTTGCTGAAATAAGCATAATTGATCGGATAATCGTGAGAGAGCAGATTTACGCTGATCACAACCGGACTTTTTTCGTTGCAATAGTGATCAATGGAATCTTTGTGTGTCACGATCGAATGACCGGGAAGAAGGATCAAAACGTCCTTGTTGGATAAATTGTCCTTGAGCAGTTCCAGAGCGGCAGTATCATCCATGTGTGCACCCTGATAATCTAAGTATGTTTTTTCTAACAGATCATAGTCATACCGTTTTCGCTCGGAAGGACTCAGACGGTTCAGGATGAAATTGATGTCCCTGCTGGCGATACCGGCTTTTCCTGATAAATACGTAATGTTGTTTACATGTGCGCTGTGAGATCCAGCCAGAAAATAAGGAATGGAATACCCCCATGGATGTTTGGTGCGCAGACCATCGATATAGTTGTCGATCAGATCAAGAATAATATCAATATCATAACCACGATTGTATTTGCGGTTCATATACTGCAAAAGCAATTCGGTGTTGGTGTTGCCGGCGCCTCTTCCCATACCTGCCATGGTAGCATCAACGACGACCTGGCGAAGACCCTGTGTCATTTCAATAAACTCCTGAGACAGAGCATACGACATCTGCAGGTTATTGTGGGAGTGAAAACCAATCTTTGTGCTGGCACAGAGATTGTGATGGATCAGATAGAACACACGCTGAAGGTCTTCTTTGTATAGAGAACCAAACGTATCAACAATGGAAAACACATGAGGTTCCAGCTCATTTACCATATTGATCAGTTCCAGAAGTTCTGCGTCCGAATATCCCAGAATATCAACCGGCTGCACATATAACTTGTAGCCTTTTTTTACAATGCTGCGGCAAAAGTCGATCACATCATACCGCTCGTTTTTGAAAAAGCATGCCCGGACGCCATCGATGGAGGTGCCATCAAATGGTTCCAGATTATCAATCGTGTAGCGGCTGTAATCCGCAAGGCATACATAAGAAGCCTGTTTTCTGTTTTTAGGAAGGTATTCCCGAAGTCCGGCTGCATTGTTGAAGATCGTGCTGCCATTCTGGTGAGGCTCGTCCTTCAAAAAACCACATTCAATGACGTCAACACCGCTATCGGTAAGACCTTGAATGATTCCCTTGATCGCTGTATTTCCAAATACACTGTCCACTAAATATCCGCCATCACGGAGTGTACAATCTAATATCTCGATTCGTTTCATAATAATCTCCAATCTGAAAGGAAAACTATAAAGTTTCTTCCCCTCGAATCACCCGTTCAACTCTTGCAATATGTTCCGGCAGATCAACGCCGATCGAAGTGTACTGCGTTTCTTTCAGGCGCATTTTATATCCGCGTTCCATGGCACGCAAAGGTTCGATCCCTTCGCCTAATTCCAATTCGGATTGCGGGAGAGAGGCAAATTTTAAAAGAAAATCTCTCTTATAAGCGTAAATTCCTACATGCCGGAATACCCGCGCCAGTTTTCCATCTTTGATATTGGAAGGAATCACAGAACGGGAGAAATACATTGCATCGCCCTTCTCATCCGTAACGACTTTGACGGTGCTCGTTGCCTGAATCTCGTCCAGATCGGTAATTTCTTTCTTTAAGCTGCCAAAGTAAACCGAATCATCTTCGAAAAAGATGGAAATAACCTGTCGGATCATCTCCGGGTTAATAACCGGTTCATCTCCCTGAACGTTGACAAAGAGATCTCCTTCTACTTTTGTGGCAACCTCAGCAACCCGATCGGAACCGGTTTCGTGCTTGTCCGATGTCATCACATAATCCATATCATATTTTTGACAGGCATCTGCGATCCGTTCATCGTCAGTGGCAATATAGACCTTGTCAAATTCGGTTACTTTCATCGCCTGCTGGTACACCCAGTAGATCATTGGCTTTCCGCAGATATCAACCAGTGGTTTGCCCGGAAAACGGCTGGAGCGATAGCGGGCAGGGATTACTCCTATAATTTTCATCGTGTTTCCTTCTTTCTGTCTTCTAAAACATCTTCTAATTTTACACGGGGGAAGATCTCAAGATTTCCTCCTCTTGTTGCATTGTATATCTGAATGCCATGTTTTTTGGCATATTCGTCCAAAAGATGGTATACCTCTAAAGAACGGTCGATGATATGTTCACCGATCTGTTCGGTTGTGAGGTCTGTTTTCTTCATACGTGTCTTAATACGGTTGATGTCGGTCTCGGCAACTTCTTTTGTTGTGTAATTGTCTGTGAAATGTCCGCCCTTTGTATGCGGGTTGGTACAGTCTACACCTAAAAGATAGATCTCTTTAAATCCCATATGAAAAGCCATCTCAGCGGCGAGAGATAATACCGTAGCCTTGACCATGCAGTATGCCTGGATGTTTCCGCGTACTTTGTAGCGCTCACTCTGTAACGTATGCACATATGTCGTATTGATCGGCTTATTCTTCATGCGTTGATAGGTTCGCTCGGTTGTAAACAGTGGCGCCTTTACTTTCTGGGAAAGTTCCGTACCAAGTTTGGAAGCATAGATCGTATCGGATACACAGTGAAAACTTGGCCGCCAGGATGTCTGGTCAAAAATTTTATAGACCATGTTGGTGCCAAATGTGTATTCATCCTTTAAAAGATCCAGATCAGCACCAGTCAGGCTGGGACCATTTCCAATCAAAAAGCATCGTTCGCCGGAATGTGTGTTTTTCAATCGTTCGAGACGGAGACTGTTGTTGTTGTGGAACAGTCCGTGTGAGCGGAAAAATCCAAGAACATTGTATCGGCAGATCAAACCAACCAGATGCACACGGTTCGCTGTTTTTTTGCAATATTTCAAAAAGCGTTCGTATTTTGAATAGCGATGTGGTGCAAAAGAAAGGCAGCGATCCAAAATCTTTTTAGAGGCATCCCCTGTTTCGTATTGGTTGAATTTTTCACAAAATGCCAGATATGTTTCATCCGGCTGAAAATTCTGCGACAATTCACGGATCGATGCGATCAATTCATCGGTAGAGGATGTGATTGGTCCCGGAAGTTCATCGGTGGAAATATAAAATCCACGGATTTTGGATTCATAGCGTTCTTTGTCGTACATGTGAAAGATCATTGGTCGTTTCAAGATGCTGTAATCAAACATTGTACTGGAATAATCGGTGATCATCAGGTCAGAGATCAGATACAGGTCCCGGATATCTTCATAATTGCTCACATCGATGATCTGAGAAGATGCGGACATCCCGGATTGGTCGTCTTTGATCTGATGGTGAAGGCGGTATAACAGAACATAGTCATCTCCAAGTCCTTCCATCAGTGAGTCGAGATCGATCTGAGCCTGTAAAGTAAATTTACCGTCTTTATCGGTATCACTGTCGCGCCAGGTAGGTGTGTATAAAATAACCCTTTTGTCCGATGAGATACCAAGAGCTGTTTTGATCGACGCAACATCATCTTCCGTATAGTGGAAAAGCCGGTCATTTCTTGGGTATCCGCTGAAAATAAAAGCGTTGTCGGATTTTACCTGAAATGCAGAACGCAGACAGTCGGCATAATAATCCGATGGTGCTGGCAAAAAGGTAAATTTTTTGCCTTTTTTGATATATCGGTTGTGCATATGATGTCTGGTCTGCCGGGCGTCCGAATCAAATTCGATGTCACATCCAAGTTTCTTTAAAGGAGTGCCATGCCATGTTTCAATATAGATCTGATCCTTTTTGGGGTTCAGATAATCCGCTACGGTAACATTGTTGATCCAGTACCGGCTTCTTGCATAATATTTTCGATAAGCTGAGCTGCCTTTTCGTACCAGGATCGTATGACGGTTTGACAAAAGTTTTTTGTGATCTTCGGGATTTTTAAAAGCCCACACAAAATAAAATGAGTGAAAGCGCTCATCTTGTAAAAGTTCCTCATAGATCGCACGGACACTGTCAGCATATTTGTCCCCGGAATAGGATTCAAACAGGATCATCTGGTTGTCCAATACGGTTGTCTTAGCGGCGATCTGATAACGCATATAGTTCTTTATATATGATAAATCTTGTTTCAACATATATTTTGTTCGATTTTTCATAGTTTTCTCCTCATTTCCCATTGCAAAATTATACTAAAATATAATATACTGAAATATAGGAAAAAGTCAAGCAAACAGCTGGATGATATCAATAAGGAGACAAGAACTTATGAGAAAACATTTTTGGGACAAAATGGTATCTGTTGTCGTGGCTGCAGCGTTAGTAGTCAGTACATGCCTTAGCCCATTTGCCACATCGGATGCGGCAGTGACACTTTCGAAAAACTTGAAGCGCGTGAGTGTTCATGATCCGTCCATATTCAAGGACAATGGGACTTATTATGTGTTTGGCTCCCACATGGCGACCGGATCTTCCACGGATCTGAAGAACTGGACTCAGGTGAGCCGTGATTATCAGTCGACATCGAATAATTCCGTGTATGGAAATATCGATACCAATTTTGCAGAGCCTTTTCAATGGGCAGGAAAGAATGACAGCGATTGTAAAGGCGGCTATGCAATCTGGGCGCCAGATGTGATCTACAATCCGCAGTATGAATGGACGGATGGTACCAAGGGTGCATACATGATGTATGTGTGTACATCCTCTACGTATATTCGTTCCTGTATTGGATATGCGGTAAGCAAAAAGGCAGCCGGTCCATACACTTATGTTAAGACGATCATTTATTCCGGCTTTACAAAAAATGGTGGAAAAGACAGCAACAGTTCCATTGACAAAACATGGAGCAACAGCTATCTGAATCTGAAGAGTTTGTTTGAGGATGGTACGTTGTCCGGTTCTGTGGATGATACCAAGTGGTTTAACAGCAATGGTTCTTATAACAATGGTTATGCACCAAATGCCATTGATCCAACGATCTTTTTTGGCAATGATGGAAAGTTCTATATGACATACGGCTCCTGGTCCGGTGGTATTTTTATGCTGGAACTGGATCCGACAACCGGAGAAGCAAAATATCCGGGCAAAGATGGCACCGAGGCTACATCCGGCAACTATGTAGACCGGTATTTCGGAACACATATCGCCGGTGGCAACAAAAAATCGGGAGAAGCACCCTACATCTATTATGATGAGGAAACCGGCTATTATTATTTGTATATCACTTATGGAGGTCTGCTTGCAAACGGTGGGTACAATATGCGTCTGTTCCGCTCAAAAAATGTGTATGGTCCATATGAAGATGCCAGCGGCAAACAGGCACAAAACAGCAGTAAAAATCTGGATGCTTATGGGATTAAGCTGATCGGCAATTATCAGTTTGAAGATCAAAAAGGATACAAGGCAGCCGGACACAACTCCGCTTTTGTGGATGATGATGGCCAGAGATATATATTCTATCATCAGCGGTTTGTAAATTCCGGAGAGTACCATGAACTCCGTGTAAGACAGCAGTATCTGAATGAGGACAACTGGCCGGTCAATGCTGTTTATGAATATCAGGGAGAAGAGATTTCTCACTACACCGACAGCGAAGTTACAGGAACTTACGAGATGATCAATCATGGTACAGCGACAAACGGAGATATGATCAGCTCTGAATATGTTCGCCTGAGTGCAGATGGTACTGTAAGTGGCTCACTGGTAGGAACATGGAAAAAGACAACTGGCACAGGTCGCGCATACGATTATATTACGATCACAACACAGAGTCAGACCTATAAAGGATTTTTCTATCGCCAGAACAGTGAAAATGGTGAGGTGATGACATTCTCAGCAGTCGGGGATGACAACACCTGTATCTGGGGGTCTATGACGGAGGCTGACAAGCTTCCACAGTATGATTATGAAGTAGCGACGACCGAAAAACTTACAGGAAATGGCTGGTGGACGAAAGTACCCAAAAGCCAGGCAATCGAGATGAAGGGAAACGGTACATACCGTTTTCATATCAAAGCAGATGCGCTGGATAATACCGGATATGGTGCCTTTTCTGTGGAATTGATGTCCGAAAGTGATAACAATGGCAATCAGCTGTCCAAAGGATGTTATTTGACAACCGGATCCGACATTAACGCATGGCTTGCGGCGGATGCGACCGGTACCGTTACTTCTACAGATGCTACGCTGGGTGGAAATGTCAGTGCATTGGCAGCAGGTCACACCTATCAGGTAACGATCCAGCGTCAGAGCCAGAATTTCAAAGTAGTTTATGAAGATGAAAATACAGGAAAGACGATGTTTACAGCACTTGCGAAAAACACAAACTTTGGCAGCACGATCAAGATGTATGTGATGGCACAGGTTGGAACGTATACTGTAATGACAGAAAAAGAAAAGTCGGCAGCAACACCAACCCCGACGCCAACCGTGACACCGACCGTGGCACCGACCGTGGCACCGACCGTGGCGCCGACAGCGGCACCAACCGTGACACCAACCGTGACACCGACCGTGACACCAACCGTGGCACCGACCGTGACGCCAACCGTGGCACCGACCGTGACGCCAACCGTGACGCCAACCGTGGCACCGACCGTGACACCAACCGTGGCACCGACCGTGACACCAACTGTGGCACCGACTGTGACGCCAACCACAACCCCGACGCCAACCCCAACACCGGGAAATAATGACAACAATAATGACAACAACAATAACAACAATAATAATACCAATAACAATACAAATACCGGTAATGCGGGAAATGGCAGTGCAAATAACAATGCCGGAACTGCGAGCAGTGGAAACACTAGTACTGGAACAACAACTTCTTCAACGACAAGCAACAAAAAGACAATCAAACTTTCCAAAGTAAGTGCTAAGAAGAATAAAAAAGTGATCACTGGTAAAGTATCTGTGAAAAAGGCTACGATCACGGTAAAAGTTGGCAGTAAGACATACAAAAAATCAAAAGTCAAGATCAGTGGTAAAAACTTCAAAGTAAAACTCAGCAAGAAGTTGAAGAAAAAACAGAAAGTTACGATCACAGTAAAGAAAACCGGATACAAGACCCTGAAAAAGACATACAAGGTGAAATAATCGGGCTGGTCTCGTTATTCTTGACTTTTCATGTAAAGTAGAATATCATTTTATACATGTGTTTACATGGAGGAAAATATGAAGAAAATATCATTAGTTGTATCGGTTTATAATGAAGAACTGGCGCTTCAGATGTTTTTTGACAAAGCAATGGAGATCCTGCCAGCTCTTACCTGGGATTATGAATTATTGTTTGTAAATGATGGCAGTGCCGATCGCTCTTTGGAAATTTTAAAAGGATTTGCCAAAGAGTCTGATCACGTACGTGTTGTCAATTTTAGTAGAAATTATGGCCATGAAGCAGCGATGATCGCTGGTGTTGACTATGCACAAGGAGATGCTGTGGTCTGCCTCGATGCAGACCTTCAGCATCCGCTGGAGTGCATTCAGCCGATCATTGATGCATTTGAAGATGGGTATAATATTGTGAATATGGTCCGCACGAAAAATCAGGATGCTGGATGGATCAAAAAAGTGACATCCAGCGCCTTTTACCGTGTGCTGAATCTGTTATCTCCGGTTAAGTTCCAGAACAATGCGTCAGATTTCTTTGCTTTTGACAGCAAAGTGCTGAAAGTCATGCGGGAAGAGTACCGGGAGAAGATCCGCTTTTTGCGTGGATTTATCCAGAATGTCGGATTTAACAAAACAACGATAGAATTTGAAGCGGCAAGTCGTGTAGCAGGAGAGAGTAAGTACAGTCTCAAAAAGTTATTACAGTTCTCCATCCACACGCTGTTCAGCTTTTCCGATATGCCATTAAAACTTGGCGTGTATACGGGTGTGGTAACTGCCGTGTTTGGATTTATTCTGATGATCTATACGATCGTGAACAAAGTACTGTTCAATGTACCGGCAGGATATTCTACGATCATTGTATTTATGAGCTTTATGTTTGCGATGCTTATGATCATCATAGGTGTGATCGGAGAGTATATTGCGATCCTGTTTACTGAGATCAAGGATCGGCCAATCTATATTGTAGATGAAGTATATACTCATGATGACGAGACAAAGATGTAGGAGAAGAGAGTAGAAAATGAAAGTTTCAGTAATTGTTGCCGCTTATAATGCAGAGAAATATGCAGAGGAAACTCTGGAGACATTGGTAAAACAGACGATTGACGACTATGAAGTGATCGTCGTGAACGATGGATCCACGGATGGCACATTGGATATCCTGCGCTCTTATGAAGCGGATTATCCATTTTTACGAGTGATCGACAAAGAAAACGGAGGCCCTTCCTCAGCGCGTAATGCCGGTTTGGATGTGGCAAAAGGAGATTATGTATTCTTCTTTGACGCAGATGATCTGTTGGAACCGGATGCGCTGGAGTGTCTGTATGAACGCGCGGTGAAAAAAAGAGCGGACATTGTGATCGCAAAGTACGATATCTTCAACCAGTACCAGACGATTCCGGTAAATGGAATTAATGACCTGGTCATCCAGGACAAGATCGACCGCTATGAACCGATGATCTTATGGACATTTTCCTTATGCAATAAGTTATTTAAGAGAAGTCTG
This sequence comes from uncultured Eubacterium sp., assembly GCA_934316925.1. Classification (GTDB taxonomy): domain Bacteria; phylum Bacillota; class Clostridia; order Lachnospirales; family Lachnospiraceae; genus Eubacterium_F. The sequence goes on along the minus strand of CAKREC010000013.1, from coordinate 9,056 downwards.
ATCGAGAACAATGCACTGCGTCTGCCGCCGATCTCCTATTCGGAAGATGGTGCTTTTTTGATGCAGCTGGTGTACCGTGCTTATCGGATCACGGGACTCGACATGGTTATTTTCCATTATCGAAGAATGTTGGAAGGTGAGGCGGATTCGATCACTTCGACAATTTCGATCCCTAAGATACGGGATTATATTGAAGCGCACCGGATCATCCTTGAGGCAGCAGAGAAGAGTGTTCTGATCGATTATCCGCAGTACAAAACGATTGTTGAAGTCAAGAAGGCAAATGAAGATATTCACAAGTATTTCAGTGAGATCATCCGCAAAGAATTGCAGATCCTGATCGATCAGTTTTACAGCAAATACTGGAGTCTGGATCAGGAGACGATCGATCTTCTCTGTGATGAGATCCGATACCGAATCAGTATGCTGGATATGAGAGAGCGGTCGGTGCTGCAGGATTCGCATCCGGAAATTTCGATCAATGCGATCGCCAGTACCGATGAAGATGTTTTACAAAATGGATTTTTTGCTGTCGCATTGTATGGCGATCGGGCAGAAGAGGAAGACTTTATCAATGTTCTGCAGTCATTGACTTTGCAAAATCTGGTGGGAATGGAGATCTATCTTCCGGAATCGATGCGGGATGTTGTGGCAGCAGCGGAATTGATGCAGAACAACATGATCTTTAAGAATGTTGACTCTGAAGAAACATTGTTCCGTACGGCATTGAACGAAACGACAATGCCATATATCACATTTGCCAATGTTAAGTTTGCTTATGCGAACAATGCGTTTAAGTATGCCTATAAGCATTTTATCAAGTCGCCGGCTGAATTTATTGCGGAACTTGTTTTTCATCGGAATTACGGAAGCATGCAGGCTGTCCTGCTCAGTCAGGTGGCACTGGATTCGGTAAAGACCGGATATGAGTACAACGATTGCCTGAAAATGGATTATCTGCTTGCCAATAAGTTTTTCCGTGTAAGTTTCCTGAAAAATACAGATCTGAATACCGAGAGCACGATCTTAGAGCAGCTGCCTAAACTGTATCAGCAGGCATATTTCGTATTTATGAATGATGGAACCGTATTTTTTGAGGATGAAGAAGATAAATATTACGATTTCGTGGTTACGGAGGACAGCAAGGCCTTTATTGATTCTTACTTTGAGTTGTCTTCGGATGATCTGAGTGAGGAACAGTTATGTACCGAGCTGACGGAGATCATGCCGAAACTTATGCAGTTTTCGGACAAGAATGTTTTTAAGGTTCTGTTTAAGAAAATCGTTTCTCTGATGAGACGCAGACCGGTAAAAGATCAAGTTCTGTTTTTCAGCATCCGTAAAAACAATCAGCTGGAGGGAAATGCCAAGGCGCTTTATCCATATATTCATGGGAAAAAGGTGGTATGTGCCAAGATGCTGCCGCATGGACCACTCAAAAAACTCAGGATGTACGACAAAATGATCCGGAGCAAAGTGATCATAACCGATGACTATAACCGTTATCTGAGACATTTTCAGTTGCGGCGCAGCCAGCGTGTGGTACAGTTGTGGCATGCCTGTGGTGCGTTCAAAAAATTTGGACAGCGAGGAACCAATCTTTCGGTTTTTACGGACAATGCGACACATGCGCAGTATAATCTCGTCACGGTCAGCAGTGGGTGGATCCGGCCGATCTATGCTGATGCCTTTGGAATTGATGTTCACAAAGTTCGTGCCCTTGGATGTCCGCGAACGGATGCTTTTTTTGACCGGGACTATATCGAGAATACCAAACAGAAAGTATATCAGGGACATCCGGAATTAAAAGGAAAAAATGTAATTGTATATGCTCCTACATTCCGGGATCTTCGTGGCGATCGTACGACATTTGAACCGGAGCTGGATTTTGAAATGTTATCCCAGCAGCTTCGGGAAGATCAGATGTTTGTCATCTGTCCACATCCGGTTATGAAAAACAGCATTGTGGATAAGAAATATCGCAATATTGAAGTGATCCGGGATTTTTCTACCAACGATCTGATGCTGGTGTCGGATATGCTGATCACAGATTATTCGTCGGTTATTTTTGAATATGCACTGTTGCGCAAGCCGATCGGATTTTTCTGCTATGATCTGGCAAACTATAATCGTGGATTTTATCTGCAGTATCCGGATGATCTGCCGGGAGAAGTGTATTATGATCAGAATGAACTGGTTTCCTTTATTCAGAATCCGGACCGTTATTTTGATGAGGAAAAATATGATAAATTCCTGAATAAATACATGTCTGCTTGCGATGGTCACAGTTGTGAACGGATCGCAGACATTGTCAATCGTTTTATGGAAGAGTCCAATGAGGGTGAAAGGAAGTAAAGATGAAGCAAAGAAATATATCGCTGATCAGCAGTCAGGGAAGAAGTTTTAGTGTGGATCTGGCTATGATCAAACAGCATTTACAGACTCATTTGTCGGCAGAAGATCCTTTTTTTCGTTATTATGTCAATAACGAGAAAAGTAAAAATGCACTGGCAAATGAAGGATTTGTAAGGGCAAAACGAGAGTTCTGTGAAGAAATCGGTGATACAATCTGTGTCGATACTTCGCTGGGACCGAGAGTCAGAAATCTGGCTGAAAATGGAAAGCACATTATGCTTTCCGTTCCGTATGCGTATTTATTTTCCAAAATGAGAGATGTTCAAAATGGAAAGAATCATAAGTACAAAACACTGAAAAATTATACCCATATTATTACGGGATCTCCCTTCGCGGACGAGGTGATACAAAAGGCGTATGAGCTGGAAGATATACAGATCATATCAGGAGTGTCGCACCCATTTGCGTGGGATATTTTACAGCAGGACAAAATAGCCGAGGTTCGCGGTCGGGTGGAACATTATTTTCCACAGGCAAAAGGCAAGAAGATCATTTCTCTGCTTGTATTTGGAGAATTGAAGAAAAAAGATAAAAATCCATTTGATTATGTGGATGTCAAACGCCTTGTCGATGCATTTGGTAAAGATTATTTTCTGGTGACCAATAATGAGGCGTTAGAGGAATCGGCGTATGTATTGACTGGGGATTACAGTGACCGATTTGGTTTTATCAACCGGATCATGCCGACACAGGATCTTTTGTATGTGTCGGAAGGTATTATCACAAATAACAGCCGGTTTACGGCTTGCTTTGCCGGAAAACGAAAGCCGGTATATTCCGTGGCGTATACCGGAAATGTATTTGAAAAGTATATGAGAGAAAACTATCCTTCTTTGCATATTCAGGAGCTAAATAAAGAAATCGAGAAAATTTCAGACATGAATGTGACAAAAGAACATGGTATGCTTTTTAATAATATGGCTTATAAGGAACCAAAAGAACCTTATCAAGCAATTGAAGATATTTTATTATAATACAAATTCAGGAGGTCTTAGAAAATGAAAATAGGTAAGGGAGTTTGGATCACAGGTGCTGTATTGGCAGCAACCGGAATCATGATGGGTGGCAGGACACAAGCGGTAAAGGCAAAGGAAAAGCCGACAGCGATTGTGGTGAAAAAAAACACAAAAGCAACGGTGTATGTAGAAGAAAAATACAAGATCCAATGCAAGATAAAAAAATTAAAGAAACAAAAGATAACATGGAAAGCGGAAAATAAAAAAATTGCATCCATTTCCAAAAAGAAAGTTGTTTCTGTCAAGAAAAAGGGAAAAACAAAAGTATATGCTTACATAAAAGGAAAAAAGACAAAAACTTACTTTGTCCTAAAAGCAAAAGAGCCGGTAGAAATGAAAAAAATGAGTATTGAGTGCAAGGACACGCTGTCCGTTGGCGAGTCACTGCAAGTTGGATACACGACAGAACCGGTTGATGTGACCAGGATGAATTTGAAATTTTCTGTTGCAGACAAGCAGATTGCTTCGATTACTAAAAAAGGCAGGATAACAGCGAAAAAAGAGGGAACAACGGTAATCATTCTGAGAGACCTTGAGAGTCAGAAAAAAGTTACCAAAAAGATCACGGTGGAAGAGGTGCCGGTCACTTCGGTCGTAATGAATCAGGCAAATGCGAAGACGGTTGAGTATGGCGAAAAAGTGAAGCTGCAGGCATATGTGACGCCATCGAATGCGACCAATCAGGAAGTTGTATGGAAATCCCTGAATTCGACGATTGCCACGGTGGATCAGGATGGTGTTGTTACGGCAATCCGTCCTTGTGAAAATGTTGACATTGTAGCAACTTCTAAAGACGACAATACCAAATATGCAATCTGGCATCTTACGATTACTGCCAACAAAGGATTTGTAACAAAGCAGATTTTGGATGATCTGCATTTGGATCGATATAAAAAGCTTATGATCGTTTCTCATCCGGATGATGAATTATTCTGGGGAGGCGGACATCTGCTACAGGATGATTATTTTGTAGTTGTTATGACGAATGACAATTCGAGTGTGGAACGTAAAAAAGAGTTTGACGCAACCATGAAGATCACCGGCGAGGCAAGTCTGGTATTGAATTATCCGGATTCGAGGATCAACATTGGTTCGCTGAAACAGGATGTGGACTGCCTTACTTCCTCGGCGGCCGGAATTGAAAAGGATCTGAAATTGATCCTTGGCTATAAAAAATGGGAACTGGTAGCTACGCACAATCCGGATGGTGAATATGGCAAGTACAATCATCAGCGGGTAAATGGACTGGTTACGAAGTATTATAAGGAGATCAATAAGACCGATCAGGGACTTTATTATTTTGGCAAGTATTATTGGGGAGTAAATCCGGGCAAGCAGATGGAACAGAGCCTTGTAGATCAAAAGGTCAAGATCATCTATGGCTACAGTGAAACGGCTCACGGCGCCATTGAGGCTTTTAAGGCGATGCTTCCGTATGAGAATTGGATTGCTGCCTCAGACTGGCCGTATTAATTTTTAGTTGGAACAAGTTTGGACATAAGGGAGAGTGTATATGCACGAAAGAATCATGTCATGGATCGAGAAGGTGGCGTATAAGGCTGTCTGTATCATATCGCTCGTGATAGCAGGCTATTTACTGATTCAGGATTTTGTTATGCGCATCCGTATTGATTCTGCGGAAACGGTATCTTTTGGCGCACAGGCATGGTGGATCTATTTGCTGGCGTTGGCGGCCATGGTGGCTTTGTGCTGCACGGCAAAGAAGTATATAAAAAAGATCCTTACGGATAAGACTCTTATCTGGGGAACAATTGTGTATGCTGTATTGTTGCTGCTGTTTGTGGTAACCGTCCGAATGGAACCGAGGGCGGATCAACAGATTGTATTGCAGATTGCAGACCAGGTAGCCAAAGGAGACTTTTCCGCGTGGCAAAAAAGTGCTTATTGTGATATGTATCCCAATCAGTATGGCTTGATCGTGATCATGGCGGCATTGACAAAATTTTTAGGAACCTATAACTGGCTTGCCTATCAGTGTCTGAATGTCTTATTTATCATTCTGGCAGCATGGGGAGTGCGCAAGAGTGTAAGTCTCGTATTTGAAAATGAGGCAGTGGCATCGATCAGCTATGCGATCTCATTGTTGTATCTGCCGCTTGCTTCGTATGTGACATTTGTGTATGGCACGCTTCCTGGACTGGCATGTGTTTCGGTGGGAATGTATTGTTTGCTTTTGGGATGGCAAAAAGACCGGTTGCTGCCGTGTGGCATTGGTGCCTTGCTTGTTGTGGCAGCAGGAATTTTGAAAAACAATTATCTGATTGCAATCATTGCCGTAGGGATTGTAGGACTCTTTTTGTTTATCCAGCATAAAAGATGGAAGATAGCGGTTTCGATTGTTTTGCTGGCGGTGGTCTACCTTCTGCTGAACAGTGGTGTGAATCTTTACATTGGCAGCAAGACAGCGGTTCGCGATCAGGGAGGAATTCCATCGGTGGCATGGGTTGCTATGGGCTTACAGGATGGTGGCACGAAAGGTCCGGGTTGGTATACGTCCTATGCTAAAGATGTATACTGGGATCACGACAGTAATAAAGAACTGGCAGGAAAAGCAGCGAAGGAGTCGATCCGGGAGTCTTTGACGAAGATGAAAGAAGATCCGGCATATGGTATCGACTTTTTTAATAAAAAGACGGCATCACAATGGAATGAGGCGACTTTTGAATCAGTATGGATCAATCAGTTCCGGACACAAAATGACGGAATGCCTGGCTGGCTCAAACGCTTGTATAATGACAATAGCAAAGTCAATCACTGGTATGCGGGAATCTGTGATGTGGCGTTGTTCCTGATCTGGTTTGGAATCATCCTTTTTGTGATCGCGGTGTGGAGAGAGCAGGACATCCGAAAAATTGCCTGGCTCATTCTTTTGATCGGAGGATTTCTATTTCACTTGTTCTGGGAAGCCAAAGGGCAGTACACCGTGGTATATGTGTGGCTGTGTATTCCGTATTGCATATGGGGATACAAAAGAATGTCCGGTTGGATGATTTCGCTCATTCAGAAAAAAAGAGCATAAAATGAATATAAAAAAGACCACAGTAAGCGTATGTTGCTGTGATCTTTTTTTATTTAATCTTCTTCCACGTAAATGATCTTTTTCTTGGACCATTTACTGTATTTTGTGACGGAACCATCGCTATTTGTGCGATAGGAGCGAACCCGTACATAATATTTTTTGTTGGTCTTGAATTTTTTTATGTAGGCATAAGAACGGTCGGTGTCCAGTGTTTTTGCTTTTTTGAATTTGCGGTTGAACGCATATTCTATTTCATAGCCGGACACTTTTGCTATTTTTTTATAGCGGATCTTTACTCTTGTCTGATCACGGTTGATGGTAATACTGGTGATCGATGTTTTTTTCGGCTTTTTAATGCTTTTAACTTTGGTACTTGATTTATGCTGTTTTGATACAACATCATCGGCGGACACAATATCACTGCCATGGCTCCAATACTTATAGTATCCAAGATCCAGGTGGATCACAGGGCGGACCGCATATCGTATGGTGTTAACGCTCATTCCGTAAATGTCACCATAGCCGTTCTCATTCATACGTGTTGCGTGAGTGGAAAGATAACCCGGTGTGCGAAGCCAGTAGCAGTCGCCTTTCGTAACCGGATGCATTCCCTGTTTGGCAGCCAGATAAGCAGTGTTTTGCGCCTTTCTGGCATTATTTTTTTTGCGGAATTCTGTGCTGAATCCATAGGTGGCATTCTGCATATCACTTAAGGATGGCAGAAGAACCTTGTCGGTTGTCTGGGAGCCACCGGCTGTGTGAAAATAAGGATTATTTTCATTATCAACGGTTGTACTGATGATTGCCTGCTGCTCCTGCTTGGTAAACGCAGCATTTAGAAAATCTTCATTCAGCCATTTGCGGATGTCGGAATTTTCCCATGTTGTGTTTGTGGCATACCTGTGATATACATGTGTATCTAAATTCTTGTCCGCGATCAAATAGGCGTCGACCCCGCGGATTTCAAGAACACGCCACTGAATCGGTTCTTTTTTCTTTCCTGTGGTGTCCGATTGATAATAATTACCAAAATACAGACTGTTCCATGTGGTGCCTCCACATGAGTTTGTGACTGGATTGTTCAGATCATACATGGCTGCTTTAGAAACAGGTGCCGGGCAGCTGAAAAACTGGCCGACAGCGAGTGACAGTACAACAGCGGATCCAAACATTCTTTGAATACTTTTTTTCATTTTGAATAACCTCCCTGATATTATACTGGATTTTATATAAACAACTTACATCATATCATATTATAAGGATAAGTCAAATGATTGACAAAGAGAAAATTACAAAAAAAAAATTACAGAATGTAGGATTGAATTCGATAAAAACTTGTGATAGTATGGTAAGGAGTATGCAAAATTTAAGTGTGGTTTAGGGGTAAGGATAATGAATCGAATTTTGAATTTTTTTCTGAGGAGTGCAAAAGGGATTTTTGTGGCGATACAGGTGGGTGTTGTTGTATGTATTGTATTGGGATGTGGATTTTTGGTGGGAGATGTGTTCCCGGTGGAGCATTCTATGGCAAATGCGACACTGGCTTGCATTGGAATTCCGGCAGTTGTACTTATTGTTCTTCTTTTTTCTTTTCTGGCTAAAATGGGACAAAATGGCAAGCCGGTATTTTTCAAGATTTGTGGTGTGATATACGCAATCGGTATATTTTTCCTTCAGATCTATGTCTGTAAATGTATTTATTTTACGACAACCTGGGATGTGTCGATCATTCATTCTGCGGCAGATGCACTTGCGAGGGAATGCACGATGGCGGATTGGATCGCTCAGTGCGGCACCGACTGGTTTGCTGCCGGTTATTACGACTCATATCCAAACAATATATTTTTGACTGTAATCCTTGCAGGAATTAAGAAGTTTACCTATTTTCTTGGATTTTCGGATGGCTATTTTGCCTGTATTGTTGCCGGTGTGATTTTGGTTGATATCAGCATCTTTCTTATTACGCTGACGGTGAAACGATTGACAAAGGATTCTCGTCTGATGGTGCTGACTTTGATTTTGGCGACTATATTTTTGGGATTCAATCCATGGATCATCATTCCATACTCGGATACCTATGCGGTGCTTTTTACAAGCATTGTCATGTATTTGTATTGTCTGGAAACTGCTGGGTGGAAGCGGTATCTGCAGTGGTTCGGGATTGTTGTGACCAGCATGGTCGGAACTTATATCAAGCCAACCGTTATCATTGCCTTGATGGCGATTGTGATCGTGGAGTTGTTACATATATCAAAGGAACGGATCCGGGAGTTCTTACTTAAAGGAGTGATCCTTGTGGCAGCTGTTATTGCAGTTTCCGCGGGAATCAGTACGTTGAACCGAAACATTTACAAGGAGCGGGATGTGGCAAAACAGACCACGTTATATCATTATCTTATGCTTGGGTTAAATGGGGAAACCTATGGTGCATACAGTGGTGAAGACCGGGCGTTTTCGTGGGGATATTCCGATCCGGATGAGCGCAAAAAAGAACAGCTTCGTGTTGTCGGAGAGCGTCTGCAGGAAAGAGGCGTGATCGGATCTTTGGATTTTTATATGAAAAAAATATTAATTGTAAATAAAGA
>CAKREC010000012.1 GCA_934316925.1 uncultured Eubacterium sp. | reverse complement strand
CCCTACAAGGCTTGTATTTACAGGCTTTGTAGGGATTTTTTATGTGCAAATGGGTACGTTTTGGGTACAAAAATTTAATTTACATATTTTTTGCCGATCCATTCGCGCAACCATATTTTTTCATTAATTACTTCAATGCACTCAAGATTAATTAGTTGATCTATAATTCTATTATAGATGGTTTGGTTCATGGTACAATCATCTAATTTTTTGTATAAGGTATTTATGGCATCAAATCCATCTGAAAGGTTAATATGATGAGAAACATCGCAATTTTTCCATAGTGCGACGAGGACTATGGCTTGTTCACGTGTTATTTCTACTGTAAAAATATTACATAAAGTTTTCCAAAGAGTTAATGCAGCACATACTTGCAATATTGGTATGTCATATAGAATCCCAACAGAAGTTTCAACAATAGCAGGTAGGGTATCTACGAGTTTTTTAATATTCAGTTTAATGTTTCCAGGTTTGATTGATTGACCGCTTTTATAGTTCTTTAATGAGTCAATGGTTAAAAATTGCATCATAGGGGGCTCTTCTTCAGGGGGAGTAATGTTTATGCAGTTCTTTTTAAAATTCTCAAACAATAAACTAGAATCTAAAGGGGATTCATTAGTGACAGTGTCAATTATTTTGATTAGTTCAGCTTCTTTGTTGTTTTGTAAATCATATCTAATTACCATGATGATTATACCTCCAATGTTATATACTGTTTTGCGAAACCAATCCGATTTTATCCATCACTTCATCATGAGCCTTCTGAACCTTAAGTCGATCCTGCCATGGTTCTGATTCCGGATAAATATCCATCCAAAGGTTGAAGTCAGCTTCTGCCTGCAACAGGGCTTCTCCACGCTTCTTAACGTCTTTAATTTCGTTGCATTTTTCAACTTCTTTCATATACTCTTCGTATCGGTCTAACCATGATCGCATTAAGGTTAATGTTCCAAAACTAATGCCGACCATATCATTTCCGTCCTTGTCTTGGTATTCAAAAAGCTCACCACTGTATTGACGGAAGACTTGAAACAATCTATGCATGGCTTTCACGCCGTCAAAATCTGAATTGGCAAGAACTTCAGGATTAACAGCAAGTGCAGCTGCTATTTTCTCAAGGGATGATGGCTTGGGGTTTCTTCTGCCGCTTTCGTATGCACGAATATAAGCTTCGCTGGCACCAACCATTTCACCTAATTGTTTTTGTGTCAGATGGCGTTCCTGTCGGATACGTCTTATATTTTCACCAACGGTCATTGAGATTTCCTCCTAATTTAAGATACGAATATTTCAATATTAAATATAGGATAACACATCAAACAGGAAATTGAAAGAAAAAAGATATTGACACGAAACAAAAGTTACGATACTATGAAAACGAAACAAAATGATACTACACAGAAACAAAGAAAGGAAAGAACAGTATGAACGAAAAAATTTACTACAGTGCAGAAGATATTGCAAATATGCTCGGCGTGAGCATGGGAAAATCCTACAAAATCCTGCGTGAAATGAATAAGGAACTGTCTGAAAAAGGCTTTCTTACAATTGCAGGCAAGATTCCGGTGGAGTATTTTCGTGAGAAGTGGTATGGAGGAGCAAAGGAGGTGGGTGCATGAGTTGTAGCGCAAAACGAGATCCGAATGGCACATGGCATATTCAGTATCGTTGGACAGACTGGACAGGAACCAAGAAAAAATCTCAGAAGCGAGGTTTTAAAACAAAGAAAGAAGCTGAGGAGTGGTATGCACATTTCATAATGCAGCAAACTTCTGATCCGACCATGACATTGAACGATTTCTGGGAGATATACAAGGCAGACATGGAGAAGCGATTGCGGAAAACTACCATGAAACAGAAGGAATACGTGATGAAAGACAAGGTGCTTCTGTATTTTGGAAATACACCAATCAATGCAATCACAGCACCTATGATACGCAAATGGCAGGGAGAGATGATTGATAAGGGATTTAAGCCTACTTACCTGAAGACAATCAATAATCAGCTTAGCTCCATTCTCAACTATGCGGTGCGTTTTTATGAATTGCGATCCAATCCATGCCACAAAGCAGGCAGTATGGGAAAAAGCAAAGCAGATGAACGACCATATTGGACATTGGAAGAATTCCAGAAATTTTCAGATGCGATCATGGATAAAAGAGATTCATGGATGGCATTTCAGATATTGTTCTGGACAGGTATGCGTATCGGAGAGTTACTTGCCTTGCAGGTGAAAGATGTGGATTTTGAGCACGGAACGATACGTGTAGATGAGTCACTTGCAAGAATTGACGGGGAGGATTTGATTACAGCTCCAAAGACAGAAAGTTCGGTACGAGTGATCACAATTCATAAGGAGTTGCAGGATGAAATTCGAGAGTATATTGATACGCTTTATCGCCCGAGACCGGGAACCAGATTATTTGCAGAAAGAACAAAGAGCTTCTTTGAGCATGAAATGGAGCGTGGCATAAAGCTGTCGGGAGTGAAGAAAATTACAGTGCATTGCACCAGACACAGCCATGCAAGTATGCTGGTACAGATGGGGGTCAGTCCGATAGAGATTGCCAAGCGACTGGGACATGGAAAGGTAACGACAACAATTGAAACCTATTGTCATCAATCAGGAGATGCACAAGAAAGAATTGCAGACAGGCTCGGAAAAGTGGATCGGGGTGAGGAAGATGGCATGTAAACGAGAGGATAGATTTCGGCATAACACAATCGCTTTCTGGCTGAGTGATGAAGAAAAGGCAGAGGTCGAAGCAAAAATTATATTGTCGGGAGTGCCGAAAGGTGAGTATTATCGGAAGGCTGTGCTGGGACAGGAGATTACGGTGGTGTCAGGCAGTTATATGTCATTTCGATTATCAAAAGTGTTGGAGCAGATCTGTGAAGAGTTGAACAATGGGAATTCAGAGAGTGAACTGCTTTTGATGGCTTTAGTAAAGAAATTGATTGCATTACAGAAAAATGCCCCTGCTGGTAACAGGGACATTACAGAATAAAAAGGAAAAGCCTTTCTATCCACAACAAATTTATTATAGCAAAGGCTTTCTCTGCAGGAAAGGAGAAATTTATAATTTGGATATATTTTCAGAAGTGAAAGCGCATCTAACCGCAAGACAGGTGGCAGAAAGTTACGGACTGCATGTTCGTAGAAATGGCACTGCCTGTTGTCCGTTCCATGATGACAGACATCCGAGCATGAAGGTGGATAAAAATTATCACTGCTTTGCATGTGGGGTAGGCGGAGATGCGATTGATTACACGGCAAGAATGTATGGATTATCCCAGTATGATGCAGCAAAGAAATTAATTGAGGATTTTAATTTGCCAATTCATACAGAAAAAATGAGTGAGAAAGAAAAAGAGAGACTTCACAGGAAAAAAGAGGAGCGCATGCGCATTAACCGGATCAAGAAAAGATTTTCAAGATGGCGCGAGAAAACAATAGAATTGTTAAAAGAAGCACTGGCTCAGATCAATGATAGCGGACAGGAACTTTGTGCTAAGGCACCAGATGTAACGTTTTCTGAGGAGTATTCCATGATGCTTCATGCAGAGCCAATCATTAATTATTGGCTTGATATTCTCTGTATGGGTAGTGAGCAGGAGCAAAAAGAATTATTTATACAGGGCAGAAAAGAGGTGGAGAATATTGCAGGAAATGTCAGCAAATGGCACACAAGTATCGTGGAGCGATGTCGGGAAAGTGCTTGATGATGAAATGAGCAGTATTGAGGATATCCGGATTGATCTTGTAAGAAATGATAAGGGAAATATTTGCCAAAGTATTGATAATTGTATGACAGTTTTCCAAAGAGATCCTTTGTTGAAAGGTGCAATCAGGAAAAATGAGCTTTCGGGAAAAATCGATATTGTTGGCGAGATGGGGTGGGAAAGAACATCTTGCAGCGTGACGGATACAGATGTTTATCAGCTTCATTGGTATCTGGAAAAACAGTATGGATTAAAAAATGAGAGAAACATTAACAAAGCGATGAATATCGTTGCAAGTGAGAACCGGTATCATCCGATTAGAAAGTATCTGGAACAGCTTGCATGGGATGGCAAGTATCGAATTGGGAAGTTGCTTCCTAAATATCTGGGAGCTGAAGATGATGCCTATACCAGGGAAATCATGCAGCTTCTTATGTTGGCAGCGATACATAGGATATATGAGCCGGGGGGCAAGTATGAAATTATGGTGTGTCTGGTAGGAGGACAGGGCGCAGGAAAGTCAACATTTTTCCGATTTCTTGCAATCAATGATGAATGGTTTTCGGATGATCTGAAACGTATGGATGATGATAATGTGTATCGGAAGACGCAGGGACACTGGATTATTGAAATGTCTGAGATGATGGCTACAGTGAATGCAAAAAGTATTGAAGATATTAAGGCATTTATCAGCAGGCAGAAAGAAACTTATAAAATTCCATATGAAACGCATCCAGAAGACAGACCAAGACAATGTGTATTCGTTGGTACTTCCAATAGTATGGATTTCCTTCCTCTTGATCGAACCGGTAATCGTAGATTTGCACCGATACTTGTACACCCGGACAGAGTGGAGAAACATATTCTGGAGGACGAGAAAGAGGCAAGAAATTATATCATTCAGGCATGGGCAGAGGCAATGGAGCTGTATCGAAGCGGTCAGCATGAATTGAAGTTGTCCAAAGATACAGAAATCTATCTGCGTCAGATGCAGAAAGAATTCATGCCGGAGGATGCAAAAGTTGGAATTATTCAGTTGTGGCTGGATGAACTGACGCAGGATTATGTGTGCAGCACCATGATCTATAAGGAAGCATTTGACCATGAATATGATACTCCGAAGGACTGGGAATTAAAGGAAATAAATAATGTTATGAACAACAGTATTTCCGGCTGGGAGAAAATATCATCCCACCGATTTGTGGAATATGGCATACAGAGAGGCTGGCGCAGAGTTGTAGATAAAGATGGATTTCATAAATTACCAGAATACGCAGAAACACCATTTGACAAAAAATAAGTTTTTTGATCCCCGTTTACAAATTCTGTTTACGAAGAAACACAGTGAATACGCATGATGCAGAAGTTGTAAACAGTGTAAACAGGGAAAACGGCAAAAGAGTATTGTGACGACAGGAGCATGGACGATCCTGTTGATAGATGAAATAATCATCGGAGCTTAAAGAAAATGGAGGTAATACAGGATGGTAACAGGACGACTTGGATATAACAGCGTAAATGACAGATATGGACTGATTGTGTCAGATCTGTGGGAGCACAGCGGATTTCACTGCGGGGAGGGGCTTGAGGTCATGGTAGATGACAAATGGGTGCCGACTCGCATGGAAATGTGCTGGAACGATGATGGCAGTCATGACTGGTATCTCGTTGGCACTCCTTATTTCGGTGATCTGGAATATGTCAGAGCAAGGGTATAAGGAGTGACATTGGATAATCGTGGCACTGGTGGCAGATGTGTACTTACATTGCGTTGCCAGAGTGGTGGTTATCCCCAAGAAGCCCTCGGCGCATGAGAGCCCTCGGAGAGCGCCTGGTTTTGATACGCAGTGTCAAAACTAATAAGGCGTTACTTCTGACAGAAGTAATAAGACCTTAGCTAGTTTGAGAGTAAGAGATTGGAGGTGAGAAGCAGTGGGAAAGACGATATCATTTGTAAAAGGCAGAGGGCATATCAGCCACAACAACCGAGATTTCATTAGTAATAACGTAGTGCCGGAGCGGACGGACTGGAACCGAACTTATGTGAAAGAGAGCATAGAATCAGCTTACGATACCTGCTTTGGACAGGCACTAAAGGACTACAATGCCAGGCAGAAACGAAAAGACCGACAGAAGCATGACTATATTACAGAGATCAAAAATTCCAAAAATAAAGAGAAAGTATTTTATGAGAATGTGGTGCTGATCGGCTCGAAAAATGATACTGCAGTTGTAGATGGTAAAGGCTGCATGACAGAAGAAGCGGTAAAGGCGGCGAAGGTTCTTGAGAAATACGCACAGACATTTCAGGAGAGAAATCCGAACCTGTATCTGTTCAACTGTGTGCTGCACATGGATGAGGCGACACCACATTTGCATATGGATTATATTCCGGTGGCGCACGGATACAAGTCCGGCATGGAGACACGGAACAGTCTGACAAAGGCGTTACAGCAGATGGGATTTGATAAGGCAAAGAGCCGAAATGAGAATGAAACCGTTGCATGGCAGAAGCGGGAACGTGAATATCTGACGGAACTTTGCCGGGAGCAGGGAATAGAGATAGATGTTCTCGGAATCAGCCGAGATAATCTGACTTTGCCGGAGTACAAGGCGGCTATGCGGAAGGTTGAGAGTCTGGAAGAACGGGCAGATAAGATTAAGGAAAATAATATGGAGCAGAGGCATGAAAATATACAGTTGAAGGTGGAAACGCGGAAACTAAATGCCGATGTGGAACAGTTGGAGGAACGTGCAGTAGAGCTTGCCGGACAGATAGAATTGCTTGCAACAAAGGAGAAAGAGCAACAGGAAAGAATAGATAAATACGGCATCAGAGCCGATGGGATTGACAAGATATCAAAGGAAGTGTCAGCAGAGGTCAAGATAGTAAAGGCGGCAGCAACACCCGTCAAATCCATATTCGGCGGTGAGGAGTATGTCAAGGTCAAGAAGTCCGAATGGGTTCGGATCGTGGCAACATTTGAGAGAGCACTTACAAGAAACAAGCTGCTTGATAAGTATGAGGCAAAGATAGCTGAACTTGAGAAGACCGTGGACTATCTGAAAACACGGGTGGAGAAATTCACAAATCGCATAAAAGAAATGAAGAAATTTCTGACGGAGAAGGATCTGCTGCATGAGTTCCTGAATCTGACGAGAAAACCGGAACAGGAAACTATGCAGGAAAGGATAGACAGGAAGAATGCAGAGGCAAGAGCAAGGAATGAGCAGACAGACTGGGATGGTCGGAGAAAGAGAGGTATTTATGAACATAATATATAGCATGGAAGGGGATTATTTAATTCCAGATATATTTGCAAACGAGGAGCCGGAGCAGGCACTAACTAAGTATGGTATGCTCCGAGAGAGTTTTCTGAAAAATCATCATAAGGGCATTTACACAGGAAAGCTGCTGGCTGGCACATTGAAAGAGCACTGTCTTGATATACAGGTTCAGGCAGAAAATATGACAGAACAGCTCACAAAGCAGCTAATGGCGGTAGAAGGTATTAGTGAAGATTTGAAAAGCTATGATCAGATGGAATGGGTACGCAGGATGAATTCGATAAGAAATAGGGTGGATGAAGTAGTGCTGACAGAGGTTGTATATAAGATATAATCGATTACCTGTTCAAATCAGTAAGGCATACAAGATCCAAGGATGGGATAATGAGTTTGGTTGAAAGGAGGTGAGCTGGCATGGCACAGGTTAATATGGAAAATCTAACAAAAGAAGCACGGATGACATATATATCTGCGGATTTTATTGAACAGACTGAGGAGCAATTACATGCTGCTGAGACAGAGATCCGAGAGAATATAGATAAGATGAAAGATATGTCGCCGGTTGAACGATTTCAGTTTGAGCAGGGGGATATATGATAAATTTGTTGAATAGTTAATTCGATTTCCCCTGGGGAAATAATAAATTTAGGTTTGTAAAGATTCATGTTTACTAGAGAGATGTTGTGCTGTATAATAATGGTGTTTGATGTAACATTATTGAGATTACGAGGATTGACATGAGAGTATCATATAACGGGCTTTGGAAGTTATTAATAGACAAAAATATGCAAAAAAAAGATCTGATAGAAAAGCTGAGTCTTAGCTCGACTACTGTAGCTAAGATGGGAAAAGGCGAAAAGGTCTCAATGGATGTACTTGAAAAGATTTGCAAATATTTCAATTGTAATATTGGTGACATTGTTTGTTTTGAAGGGATCAGTACGAATGATGAGGTGAAGTGATGTTTAGCGGGGATAAAAAAAGAACCGGATTGATTGTTTCGTATTTTTTGTCGAGATGTAATAGACAGGCATTAGATGCATTGGGGTATAAGAACTTTACAGAAGCCTTTAAGGGTATTGGAGATCTGCTTAATGAGAATCCAAACAATATAAAAAACATGAGAGACGAATTTGATCCTTACTTTGATAATGGTAGACGTGGATGGTATCAGAGAGAACTGCGTGTATCCAGACAGGAAATTTTTGATGAACTTGCTAATTTATCAGATATGGAAGTTGAGAATCTTGTTAAGAAACTTTTAGGTATGGCTAAAGATGGAGTTATTATGGAAAATACGGAGTTATTGAAAGATTTGGGCGCACTGATCAGACAATCTACAATTCATTATAATCAGGATTTTGTGTGGCAGGATGTGGAATTGACAGAAGAATTCAAGGACGCCTATGAGGAGTACTTGGATAAGAATAATTATAAAATCGAATTTTTCTCGGCGACATCTGTGATAACGACACCGACAACAAAGAACATATTTGTGCCTAACCAATGGTTTGTCATAGCGTCATATGCAGTTGGAGTATATTCAGAGCTTCATAAATATAAGGGATATTTTGAACGTGTGACAGAATCCAGAAATGAGCGGCTGGATACCTATGCAAAGCTTTTGCGAGATAATGCATCTATGGTCGACAAGACTGCATTTATTGATTCAGGGAAAAGAGTTATTTTGGTTGAGCGCAACAATGCTAATGCTGCAGAAAAAGCGGCTAAAAGATTATGGAGATTTGTTACTGATTATTCATGGTGGTCAGGACAAAAAACAGTTGACAGAGGAGATTTTTATCTTTCGGTTGTATTAAATATGTTAAATCTTGTTAATGCAAGTCAGGGATACGTGGGAGATATTGTTAATGCATACGGTTCAGACGATCATCTAATGTCTTTGACGAAGAATTTGGGCGTATTTACTAAGAATATGGAAGGAGAAACATATGATATTCCTATTCACCCTGAGATGACAGAAAAGGAAATCAATGATAGTAAAGATGATGTCGAGGCGACTACAGGGCCGCACAGAATAAAAATATCTGCAAACAGTATTAAAAAGTTGGGAGGAAGGTAGATGCAAGGCAGATGGTCGATTCAGGACAATCATATTGCGTTGACTGTTGGAAACGAAATGCTTCATCCAAGTGCTGATGAGCTTTATGCTGTGTTAGGTAAGACTGAAGAGAGTTTTATAGATGGGATTGAATGTGAAGTTATAGAGGATGCATTTCCTTCTATAAGGTTTTCAAAGATTGGCTCAGATATAAGATGCAGGCTCAGTAATAGCGGTAGTGATATAAAGGTGGAGTTGTACTGTGAAAGAAAAGGGAAGGAAGTTCATGTTGATGTCATACAGGGACTGATTGTTGATCAGTGCATTACAGAAACCGAATGGTTTTATGTTACAGGCAGCACAGAGGAAATAGAAAAATTGTTTTTGACTGCTGGAATTGAAGAATGTGGCAAAATAACAATTTCCCAATATATAGAAATAATAAGAAATGCTGGGGCACTGTTATCAGGCACTTTATTAAATACGGTTGAAACCAGCTTGCTAGATAAGCCGATTGATTGTAGTTTGAATGTGCCTAAAGGAATAAATGCGACTCTTTATAAGTATCAGAAAACAGGATACCTATGGATGAAATATATGCTGAATGAAAATGGCGGGTGTATCCTTGGTGATGAAATGGGTCTTGGTAAAACTTTGCAGGTTATTACATTGATGCAGGAATACAAAAACCAGAATGACATACCAATGCTCGTAGTGGCACCAGTTTCATTACTTCATAATTGGAAGAATGAGTGTGCAAAATTTGCACCGGGATTAAAAGTATTGATTCATCATGGAGCAAAACGAACTGGGAGATATAA
Source organism: uncultured Eubacterium sp. (assembly GCA_934316925.1). Taxonomy (GTDB): domain Bacteria; phylum Bacillota; class Clostridia; order Lachnospirales; family Lachnospiraceae; genus Eubacterium_F. Next base: position 37,416 of record CAKREC010000012.1, on the reverse strand, counting down.
AGAACTTGAGCTATATGATGTGGTTGTCATTTCGTATAATACTGCAGTTGGTGATACAGCGTTATTATCCATGATACCGTGGAAACTTGTGGTTTTGGACGAAGCGCAGAATATAAAGAATCCGGATAGTGAACGTACTCGTTATGTAAAAAAGATTCCTAGAAATAAATGTATAGCGGTATCAGGTACACCATTTGAAAACCATGTTATGGATATCTGGTCTCTGGTTGACTTTATAATGCCGGGCTTGCTGGGGACTCAGAGGGAATACTCAGAATACATATCTGATGATTTGTATGGCGCAGATAAGATAGAACCTATTTTGAGTCCCATGATGATTAGAAGAATGGTTTTAGATGTGGCGTCGGATCTTCCGGAAAAGGTTGTTATACCTCAGCCGATAGAAATGTCAGATGAGGAAAGCTGTAGATATGAGGAATATCGAAAAGAGGCATCGGGGCAGAGTGAAACATTGGGATTGGGAGCATTACAAAAACTAAGAATGTTTTGTACGCACCCACAGTTATGCGATGAGGAGTTAATATCGGATCCATATGTTTGCTCAATAAAATACCAACGTATGTGTGAAATACTTGGAGAAATAATAGAACGTAATGAAAAGGTGATTTTGTTCACTTCATATCAAAAGATGTTTGATATTTTAGAAAGGGATATCCCTATGCGATTTGATATTCCGGTCATGAAAATAAATGGAAATACGCCGGTTGAAGACAGGCAGGATATAGTTGATCATTTCAATCATTATTATGGATGTATGTTGCTTGTATTAAATCCCAGAGCTGCTGGAACAGGGCTTAACATAACAGCTGCTAATCATGTTATTCACTATAATTTGGAGTGGAATCCGGCATTGGAGGATCAGGCTTCAGCAAGAGCGTATAGAAGAGGACAGGAAAAAACAGTATTTGTTTACAGATTATTCTATAAAGATACGGTTGAACAAATAGTAAATGAAAGAATTGACAGGAAAAGAGAGATGGCAAAGGCTGCAATTGTTGGAACAGACGGAAAGAATGAAAATAGAGAAGATATTATTTCTGCGCTGAACATTTCACCGATAAAATAGGGGAGGATTACAATGATTAAAACAACAGTTAATTCAAATCAGGAAGTATCACAGGAGATTATTTGCCCGCCAGACCCGGAACGCATTGTGGAAGGGTTGAGAGACACCGGATATAACTTTAATACGGCAGTAGCGGATATAATTGACAATTCGATTGCAGCGCATGCTACGAAAGTAGATATTAAGATTAATATGGATCCGGCTGGTGATATTACAGTGTATATTGCTGATAATGGAATTGGAATGGACCTTGAGGGTTTGCGTAACGCAATGACCTATGGATCCAAGGTCAGAGCTGATCTTGGAAGTCTTGGAAAGTTTGGGTTAGGTCTAAAAACTGCTTCAACTGCGTTTTGCCGATCACTGTCGGTTATATCAAGAGGACAGAATGATCCTCAAATTAGAAAGTCAGAATGGGATCTGGATTATGTTGCCCAAGTACACGAGTGGAAACTAAAAATGCCAGAAGTTGATCCGGATGAGCAGGACTTACTGGAAGCAACGACAGGAAGTGGAACAGGAACCCTTGTAGTGTGGAGAAAAGTCGACAGATTACTAAAGAATTATAGCAACAAAGGAAATGCCCAGAATGCATTAAAGAGACGTATAGAGGGTTTACAGTTTCATGTTTCCATGGTATATCAGAGATTTCTGGACGAGGAGGATGACAGAGCCACTAACGTAAAGATTTCTATCAATGGAATGAACATAGAAGCATGGGATCCTTATGCAAGAAGTGAGAAATTAACCGAACTTCTTGCTGAAGAAGAGGTACCGGTAGAACTGCCGGACGAAACGGTATCATCGGTGACTATAAGGGCATACCTGTTACCTAATAAAGACAGTTTTTCTACGCCAAAGGCAACTAAAGATGCTCGTATAAGTAATGATATGCAGGGATTTTATGTATACAGGGAAAATAGACTTATTCATTACGGGGACTGGCTTGGCTTGTTCATAAATGAGCCGCATGGATCGCTTTTAAGGGTGGAGTTTTCTTTTGACCATAATCTTGATACGGCATTTAATGTGGATATTAAGAAATCACGTATACTTCCGGCGGAAGAGATACTTGATTATTTAAAAAACTTTATTACACCTTCAAGACGTGCGGCAGATGAACGCTACCGAAGAGGAACGGCAAAAAATGTGGCTAAGCAGGCCGAACAACGGGATGCTCATGCAGAGTCAAATAGAAATATTGAGGAAAAAGCAAAATCGGTAGAGGCTGCTAAAATAACGGTCACGCAAGGGGATGAAGTTCAGATTGAGAATCAGAATGGAACATTCCATCATAAGATAGCAATCATTTCTAATCCAAAGCCGGGGCAGGTAAGGGTAATAACAAAACCGGATCTCGAATACGGACAGTTATGGGAACCATGTATTGCAGATGGAAAACATGCAGTACAGATAAATCAAAGTCATCCATATTATCAAAAAGTATATTCACCAATTTTGGCGCAAAATGTCATGGTTACAGGAATGGATGCATTGCTATGGGCTTTGGCAGAAGCGGAGCATAAAACATATAACGAAGAAGTGAAAGAACAGTATGAGGAAATGCGTGTTGCAGTATCGAGAATACTAAAAACGCTGGTGGCTGATTTGCCAGATCCGGAAGAAGAGGATGAAGAGTAATGGATGAAAAGAGCCAGAGCATAAAGCAAGACTTAGAAATCTTTTATGATGTTCCATTTGAAGTTAGTATGAGGATGGAGTATAAAGATCCGGTTTACTGTATTACGCCGCAGAACTATTTAGGAGAATTGTTTGAAGTGAAAATTCATTTTAGACAAAAAATCCGAATGATAGTTGAAATAGAACCGCAGAAATATGCGGCATCCATGATTGAGGAAATTAATCATCCGGATGAGGAAAGAAAAAAATTATTTTTAGCTTATGCAGAGCAGATAAACAGAAGATGTTCAAAATTTGAGTTCTTTGTGAATCAGAATCTGGCAGATATAAGTACGCCTGGAGTATGGGAAGAAAAGTGGAACAGTTTTAGAATAAGGGCAACACAGATAATAGAAGATTCTCTTGATGATACGGATGAAATTAATCTTATGCGGGAATGGGCAAGGTTGTTTGTTGGCCTGATTTTGGCGTTGCTGAAAATAGAACAGATAGGGCAACTAGGAGTGACTGAAGGTAAAATGTCTCAGGTATTGCAGAATAAATATGAAAGAAATCCTGTTAACAGAGAGCTTTGCCTAAGTGCAAATGGATTCAAATGTAAAATATGTGAATTTGATTTTGAGAATGTATATGGAAAAATCGGGCATGAGTTTATCCACGTACATCACATAGAGATGGTTTCAGCACATGGAGGGGAATACTATTTAGACCCTGTGAATGATATGATTCCGGTTTGCCCGAATTGCCATGCGATGTTACATAGAGAAAATCCACCTATTAAACCGGATAAGCTTCGCGAAATAATTGTTAACCAAAAAGGAGAACTATCATGAGTAATTTGGCAATTGATATCAAAAATAGAAGAGAAGAATTGGGACTTACTGTTAAGGAAATGGCTGATTCTATTGGATTATCAAAAGATGGAGATAGAGTTTTAAGGTTGTGGGAAAGCGGTAATGGAAGACCGGATAAGCGGGTGTTTAGAAGAATAATGTCATTTGCTGATAACCGGCCTTTTGCGAAAGAAGTTGCAGCCCCTACGTTTAAGTTTATAGATTTATTTGCCGGAATAGGAGGAATCAGGATTCCGTTTCAGGAGCAGGGAGGACAATGTGTGTTTACTTCTGAATGGGATCGTTTCGCACAAAAGACATATCAGATGAATTTTGGTGGAGAAATATATGGAGATATTACAGAGGTAAACATCAGTGAGGATATACCGGATTTTGATATTCTCTTAGGTGGATTTCCGTGTCAGCCATTTTCACAGGCAGGCTTGCATAAGGGGTTTGCTGATACCAGAGGTACTCTGTTTTTTAATATAGAGGAAATTATTGCGGAGAAAAGACCAAAGGCTTTTTTACTTGAAAATGTGAAACAGCTAAAGGGGCATGATCATGGAAGAACATATAAGGTTATTGAAGAACATCTGAAAAATCTTGATTATACAGTATCGTCTGCTGTTCTCAGGGCAGGAGACTTTGGAGTTCCACAGAATAGAGAAAGAATTTATATTGTTGGATTTGATCGTGAAAGATTTAATCTTCCCAAGGATTACCAGTTTGCGTTCCCTGTGCCTCCGAAAACTCCAACAAGATTGGGAGATATTTTAGAAAAAAATGTGGATCCTAAATATACCATTAGTGAAAAGCTTTATGAAGGGCATAAAAGGAGAAAAGAAGAGCATAAAAAGAAGGGAAATGGATTTGGCTTCTCGTTATTTAATGAGGATTCAGAATATACAAATACATTAAGCGCCAGATATTATAAAGATGGAAGTGAAATCCTTATAGATCAGGGAGAAAACAAGCGCCCGCGGAAACTTACGCCAAGAGAGTGTGCACGCTTACAAGGATTTCCGGAAAGTTTTATAATTCCGGTTTCGGATACTCGGGCATATAAACAGTTTGGAAATTCCGTTGCAGTGCCTGTTATTAGAGAAATAGCAAAGAATATGATTAATACGTTGGAAGATTTGGAGAATAGTAATGTCTGATGTTTTAACGAAGGAACAACGTCACAGGAATATGAGCAATATAAGATCTAAGGATACAAAAATTGAATGTATTCTCAGGAAAGCTTTGTGGTCACATGGCATTCGATATAGAAAGAATTATTCGGCATTGCCAGGAAAGCCGGATATAGTAATTAAAAAGTACATGATTGCTATTTTCTGTGACAGTGAGTTTTTTCATGGAAAAGACTGGGATTCACTTAAGCCAAGGCTTCTAAAAGGGAATAATGGCGATTTTTGGGTCAATAAGATATCGAAAAACATAGCTAGGGACGAGGAAGTGAATAAGCAGTTAAAAGCTTTGGGATGGACCGTACTCAGGTTTTGGGGGGCTGATATAAAGAAAAATACAGGCGATTGTCTTAAAACCATAGAGGAGGCTGTATTTGAGGCTGAAATAGGGAAGGAGGATTAGTGATGAATTCAACGGGTGTATTTACAGAAGACATGAAGGATTTTTTTGGGGCGTCAGATGGCGCTTATACTGCGTTTACGAGTGTTGAAATAAAAAAAGGTACTTTCAATGTAAAAAGTGTAATAAGAGGACTTTTAATTGATAAACTTGGGAGAAAGAATATTCCTGTAGTGAATGTTTCAGCAAAACAGACTATTGAATTTCAGGTTTGCGATAAAGCAAAGATCTATGGGAAGGATAAGATTGATATCCCATGTAAGTTTTCAAAAAGAGATAGCGATGAAATGACAATCTATTTTAATACGGCAATAATAGATATCTTTAATGCTGAGGCAGGGGATTATTGGTACATATATTTTAAAGAATCAAATATTCCGATTGTTGGAATCATGTCTAAGGATAAGTGGGATGATTTGTTTGATTTGGCTGAGGACGCAATTGTTGAACCGGATGAAAAAGAGGGGAAAGAGCTAATTTACACAGGCGAGGTTTCAAAAATGACGTTGTTGGAAGAGGAGGCTCCGGAAAGATCCACTGTACAATTAATTATGGACAAAACCAAGGTAAGAAAAAGTCTTAGTGCAGAAAAAGCCGCACTCAAGGAGAAAAATCGAAAGAAGAAAGGTGATAGGGGCGAAGAAATTGCCATTGAAATTGAAAAACGCCGGCTGGAAAAACTGGGAAGGTCGGATCTTGTCTCTAAGATAACGCATGTTGCTAAAAACAAAGACGGATTAGGCTATGATATTATTTCGACGGATATTGATAATGGTGGTAATGAGGTTGAGATATATATTGAAGTAAAAGCAACTTCTGGTGATAAAGATATGCCATTTTATGTGACGGCGAGAGAGCTGGAAGTTTCACAGAAGTACCAGGAACTATATTATATATATAGAATATATGGGCTTAAAGAAGATGCGGACGACGCAAAGTATTATAGGATGGCTGGTGCGATTGATGATAATTACGAACTTAAACCAACTGAGTATAGAGCTAAACGTTAAATTGGAATTGACATCAGCGATTATCTGAATAGAATCAATAAACACATAATAAATGTATTACGCAAGGATCTCCCATTAATTAATAGGTAGATGAAAGATGTTTTATTTAAAGAAATAGCAGGTGTCAGTCCTCGTGAAACATCTCATAGAGATAAGTATTCTGAGCGAAAAACACTCCGGCAGCATAATAATTCAGATAAAAGTGGTAATAATACACTCTGGTTGAGTAGTCGAACTATAGGATAAAATCAAAAGTCCATAGTATCTGATTTGTATTGAACTACGGTATTAAAAGAAAGGAAAAGCTTATGATGAAGGCGCGAAAGATAAAATTAATAATAGCCAATATTTTTATGCTTTTCCGTAATTTGGGAATTGCAATAAAAAATGTTTTCCTTCGTGGTGAAGATATTTTGAAGTTAAATGTCAGTGATACGGCTGATTATGGATATGTAGGACTTGGTCCAACCAATGATGCAGAGAATGTATCGGAATATTTGAGGGCTATGGAATGGGCAATAAACGATAAAAATGTTACAAACATAGCTCTTGCTGGACCATACGGAGCAGGTAAAAGCAGTATTATTAATACTTTTCTGAGAAAACATCCAAGCATAAAGTATATTAATATTTCACTAGCAACATTTAGAGAGAATGAACAAGAGGAGATAGATGCTGACAGAGAAAGCTTTGAGAAACTATTAGAAGAGGGTATTCTTAAACAACTCTTTTATAAAGTACATTACTCAAAGATACCTCAGAGCAGGTACCGCAAACTTCATAAAGTTTCGTTTGGGACAAGTTTACTGCGTGTATTATTTACACTGGCGTTGATTGCAAGTTTTACATTTCTTCTTGCCCCTTTAAAGATTCAGGAAGCAATTAGTGCATATTCAGACACTATGTCAAGTCTTCTTAACTGGAATGAATTACAGCAGATGATTTTTGCTGGTGGCTTTGGGCTAATCATAATAATGATTATGACCAGCTTGTATAGATGGATAAATACAAAGTGGAAATCCATAGAGATTAGTGTGGCAGATAAAGCAGTTATTAAGGCAGATGAAGTGGGGGAGGCTTTATCTCTTAATAAGAATATAGATGAAATTTTGTACTTCTTTGAGGAAACTGATTATTCACTTGTGGTAATAGAGGATCTTGATAGATTTGATACACCGGAAGTTTATACAAAACTCAGAGAAATGAACAAGATTATAAATGAATATGATGCTATTAAAAGAAGAATCATATTTATATATGCACTGAAGGATGACATTTTCCATAATGAGGATAGAACTAAATTCTTTGACTTTATTATACCTGTAGTTCCTTATATCGATGCTACAAACTCTGGAGAATATTTAAAGAAGAGATTGGACGCAATCAGATCTACGGGGATTGAATTTGACATTACAGATGAATACATAATGAATGTGGCTCCTTTTATTTCAGATATGAGAGTACTTAACAGTATCTGCAATGAATTTATTGTTTTTAAAAAGACCATAAAAGATAGCCAGGATCTTGGAAAACTGCAGGATATTCAGATGCTGTCTATTATGATTTTTAAGAATATGTATCCCGAAGAATTTGCATTGTTGCAGGGATCCGGTGGGATTATAAAAAAAGCATACAGTGACAGAAATGATTTTATAAAAACGACATCAGCAGATTTGCGAAAAGAAATTGAAGGTGCTGAAGAAGAAAAGAGAAAATCAGACAGTCAGGGGCTACTATATGCCGAGGATGTAAAACTTGCATTTATCCAGAAACTTATTGGTGAAAAGGGTGTTTTAACCAAAATTCAGGGAACTGAAAAGACGGTTACAAGGAGTGATATTCTAAAAGGTGATTTTTCGCTATTGCAAATCGGCGCAGGATCAGCAACGATATATTATCGTCCGACTGCTTATTATTATAGTGAGGAATCAGAAAATATAAAAGATATAGAAAAGTTGCGGTGTTCAGATGGAGTGACTTATTACGAGAAGTGTGACAGGGCAATCGCAAGAGACAAGAAGCGTAGGAAACAGATTTCTCAAAACTTATTGGATAAGCAAAGGCAACTTTATGAACTGCGTTCTCGGTCAATGAAAATGCTTATAAAGGAATATGGGGCAGATGAAGTATTAGGAGAGGATATAAGAAAAAACAAGCTGCTTGTGTTTATGCTTAGACATGGATATATCGATGATACTTATCAGATGTATATAAATTATTTCTTACCGGGAAGTATTACGTCGGATGAGTTGAATTTCATTATTAATGTACGTAATTATACAGGCATCGCAGATTGGGATTATAGAATTATCCATCCTAAAAATGTTATTAGCCGTTTGTTTGATTATGAGTTTGAACAGCAGAAAGAGTGTCTTAATTTTGATTTGGCAGAGTTTTTTTATGGTGATGATAAGAAATCAGAAAAGAAAACAGGATTTACAAAGCAACTGGCAAAAGACGATGAAGAAAGTAGAAGATTCATCAAAGAGTATTATGTGCGAGCGAAGAATAGAGCTGAGTATATAAGTAGCATCACAAAAGAAAAGCCACTGTTCTGGTTTGATATATGTTCTGACGATAGCCTTGGATATCAGGATAAAGTTACATATTTAAAAGACATCTTTATGTATCTTAGGGGTGAGGACATTGTTTTACAAGATACAGCAGCTAATGAAGAGGATTCGGATTTTTCGATATGTTCATTTATAGTTAGATCGGACGAGGTGCTTGAACAATTACAAGATGCTGGCGCTGAGAAGGTTGTGACAGTACTGACACAGATAAATGCCAAGTTTAAGAATATTAATATACTGACGGTAGATGCGAAGATTATTAGGGGCGTTTTCTCAAATGAATTGTTCGAAATATCGCTTGTTATGCTTCAGAGGTATGTAGATTTTATTGCCGGTGAAATAGTTGAAAGTTTTGAATCTAATATATACACATATATATTAGAACAAGGCGATACACAAGTAATAGAGTACCTTGATCGTAATATAAGTGAATTAGTTACAGAGGTGATTTTGCCTACTGAGGCTAATACAAGAGAAGATATAGATACAGTGTATAGATGCATAAAACTTCTTGATTATAACGAATCTTTATCTATTCAGCTTATTCAAAAGATGGAAGTTGTAATGAGAAATTTGAAGAAATGGATTGATACTATAAAAGATCAGCGAAGAGATGTAAAGAAGATAGTTGATGCTTTTTTCGCTGAAAACAAGATAATAGCATCTATTGAAAATCTTGATGCATACAAAGCAATGTATTCATTTTCAACTGTGCTTTGCGATTTTGTTGATGAAAATATAGATGTTCTCCTTTCAGACGAGAAACTTGATGATGCGCATGTAAAAGAATTTTTAAAGAAAGATATCAAGGACGAAACTATTGAAAAAATTCTACAAAATTATCAGATGGAATCATTTAGTGAGAGCTTAGATAGCTACCGTGATAATGTTGTGCAGGCGATGATTAAGCTAAAATATTTCATGTATACAAGAAGCAGATATAATGAAATCTTTTCCGCATTTTCAAATATGCTACCAGCGTTTGTTGAATGTTATTGGGAGGAATTTGAACCAGAAATTCCAAGCATAACCTTCGATTTAGCAACACTAGACGGTTTTATTGAATCGGATCTCGACGATGAGAAGAAAGCAGTATTTCTTAGCAAAGCAGAGGCTTCACAAATGACGAATGCAATGTGTTCATTTGTAAGGGATACAAATGTAAGCATTTCTAAAAAGTATGTGCAAGCAGCTTGGAATAAGTTGGAAGAGAAAGATAGACCCCAATTTATGGTTAAGTATTTCTCGAAATTTGCTATTAATGAGCTCCAAAATATGTTTTTACAAATGCCGAAAGAATACTACGCATTACGACAAGAGAATGGATGGCATGAAGTATTACTTGAGAAAAATTCTATAAACGAATCTCTTTGCAAAAAGCTTTTGGCTGCTAATTACATTTCTTCTTATGACATAAAGAAAGAGAAGAGTATTTTGTATGCTGGCGATATCGAGAAATATGTTGCAAGAGTAAAAGCCAAAAGGTAGGTGATGAACATGGAATTACGAGATATACAAGCCGCAGAATGGGCGCGGGAACAAAAGAAGAAAATAACAGATGATAAAAAAGACGTATCGCAGATGTACTCATGGAGAAGATGACACCTATGATTTTAAAGAATAGTGCACAGAAATAGAATGGGTACAATTTGGGTACACCAGAAATTCAACCATATAAATAACACACAAAACCGTATCAAAATGATACGGTTTGCAAACGTGAAATTACTACTTTCATAAGAAAAATCGAACCTGAAAAAGAGTTTGAATAAAAAAATGAACGCCACAAACCTAGTATTTATGCGGGGTTGTGGCGTTTTGTTATGTGCTTTGAGTACAAATTGAGTATACTTTTATATTTCAAAATAACTATTACCTAAAATGATAGATGAAAATTCGTCAGAAATCAGGGCAGGTGTGTTATTCTCTTCTTTTTCAAGAACTAGCAAATGTGCTAATTCCTCTTTTTGAATGGTAGTATAAATGGTGTTGATAGAACTATATCCATTGTTGGCATAGGCATTTATCGTATCAATTAGAGTATCAACGTAAAAGTGTAAGTTTTGAACGATTATATCTATATAAGGAAAATGTGTTCCATCATGTACAATTAAATTTCGGTTTCTATAAATACGCATAATTTGCCATTCGATTTTTTTGCGATGATTTACTAATAATTTTTTGATTTCACTCCTACTTGAAAGTTTATTATAATACGTGTTTAAACGATACTGTAGAACAGGATAATTGTCCAATTGATGCAGTAAAGATTGTTTTTGGGGTTCATATTCGTCTAATATTAGTAGGGCTACAAATTTTTCTGTAGTATCATTTCCTTTATCTATTGTATCGATAATTTCTAAAAAATTTTCTGTGCAATGTGTCAAGTCTAAAATAAGTTGATTAAGGAGTGTTCTTATATATGAAGCATTTAACACAGAAGTAAGAGTATTGCATATTTGATTTATTTTACTAAAACAATTTTGGCGTTCTGTTTCAATCAATATCTCAACGATTGACCATAAATTTAATAGTTGGTTATTTATATCTTTTGATTCTAGAGCCGCCGAGTGTAAACCGATAATACTTACCATTTTATCTCCGAAAACGGAAAAGTTATTTGTCATCACATATACTCGCTTATTAATTTCTTCATGAGAATAATTATGTCCGCGTTCTAATAAAGTGACTGGTTCATTTAAATAGAATGTGGAATTTGTATCGGAATCAATAACAATTGCTCTGCGTTCACGAAAAGATTTTCCACAATGACTATTATACTGAAGTAGAGATACAAAAAAACTAACTAAATTTATGGACGATTGACGCGCAAGTTCTGGGTCAAGCGCTTTTATATCAACTTTAATTATACATTTGCATGAATTATCAAAGTATTTATGGATATTTTTTTCTATGGTTACATTACTAAAATTTTTTAGATGATCAAGAAATCGTAATTTATGTAATGGCAAAATAACACTGTATTCCTTTTCTTTAAAGGAGAAGTTGTTCCAAAAAATATTGAGGGATTCTGATGCATTTGTAACGGGATTGTTAGTAGAGTAAAAAATATCAAGTACAGTTCGATAAATATATTCGTGACTATAACCTTGATTTATTAACTCTGTGAGCAAAATTCGGCAAAGGGTGTATAATAAATCTGCATCATTTTCATCAAAGGAATCTTTTGTTATAATGTCAGAAACCATTATCTTGATGGTTTGGAAATATTTTCTGCTATTTTCCATATCGTCAATTAAATACTCTAACGTATGTCGTATTTTTTGGATTGATGATTCACTACTAGCATCTTTATATAAATCCTTGCAGTCCCTTTTGTATTCGCCAGTGACATCTTTGTAGAAAAATAAATTATTAAATACCTCACCATATAAGTTTATTGCAATTGGGTCATTGTCGTACATGGAGGATAATTCTAAGAATAGAGGCTTAATGTTTGCTTTGTCAACAATACCTTCGTTAATCTTGTGAATGCACAGAAGTGTTTCAATACATAAATAGTGAAAATTTAGTGCGGGTACTTTGATTGAATCATGTCCATAATGAAAGAGCATTTCTTCTAAGCATTGAGCAAAGAATAGTAAGGCTTTGGGATTTGTTATATTCCACTGACTAAAATCGGATGTTTTCATTTTGATGCGTCCTTTCACTAATTTTTTGATTAATTGGTTAAAATAAAAAAGTATTTATGTATTTTTCCATTGAATTGATGGTTCAAACCGTCCGCCATCATCACAGGTGTAAGGCCAATTGATTTTCCATTCAAAATATTCTTCACGTGTAAGGTCTTTATTTTTCAACTTTTGAAAACGTATTGCCCACTCACGCATAAAATCATTAATTTGATTATAGTTTAAGGCGATTGCGACGGGTGGGAAAATACCATCGTGCTGACAGTCGTTGTACATACCATGTACCATTCGTGGGTCAGCCATATCATTATATTTTTGAAGTTGAAATACACATATTGAATCGCCAACCATTTCTTCTAGCCAAAAGAAATCCATCATAATTCGTTCGGCTTTGCCCAACTCATTACCATTATAGAGGTTGATGTAATTACAATGTAAAATGTTAGCCAATGCTTTTGCAGAATCAAGTTTAGGTATTCGTGCGCCGGTTTCATATTGTCAAATACGGACGTCAGCACTTTTTTCTGTTCCCCCTAAAGCAAGTCCGAGTTCCTTTTGTGTCATTCCTCTATATTCACGAATACATTTAATACGTTCGTCAATTTGCATATGTAATCTCCTGTACTTGACAATATATGTACAATATACCATTTTGTATTGATTAAAGCAATTGTGTATTAAAAAATTATTGAAAGAATAGATATAATGGGATAAAATTTATAAAAATAAAGCAAATGCGTATATAACAATTCGAAAACGAGGAGATATTATGATATATACAGAAAAGAAAATTAGTTATACGGATTATGTAAGGTTAAGAGAAAGCGTTAATTGGAATAATTTTAATAAGGAACAGACTGAAAAATGTTTGAAAAATACATTGTATTCAATAGAAGCTATAGATGATAATATAATTATAGGAATGGGAAGATTGATTGGAGATGGAATGTATTACATGATGGTAGATATTATTGTTGAACCGAGTTATCAAGGAAAAGGTATCGGAAGCAATATTGTTAATAAATTGATAGAATATGTTCATAGAGAAACACCCGTTGGTGGTCGTTCAAGTATTCAGTTGATTGCTGAAAAAGGGAAAGAAAGTTTTTACGAAAAATTGGGATTTAAATTTATTCCGCATGAATTTTGCGGAAGTGCTATGCGAAAAGTAATTCGTAATTAAGTGTTGGAGTGATGGTAATGAAAATAGGGTTTTGTGTTATATAAACATGAAAAATAGGGACATAGCAGTGGTTGAAATAATAGTTGCAGACTTGATGTACATTCAATATAATAAAACACACAAATGTGTACCAAGAAACAGCCAGATAAATCTCTCTGCCCAAGAGTTTGAGTAAAAAAATTAATACAGATTATTTTATATGACAGGTAATCGTTTAGGTTGCCTGTTATTTTTATATTACTCTATACTCTATTGGTTGCAAAATGAAAAGTCATATAACAATTCGGCAGTTTCGAGTGAGCTTTTATCTGAAATAATCCTATTTATTGCAAATTTTATCTTCTTTAGATTTCGATAGATCGAAAAACAGTTTTGTCATTTCTTCAAAGAGTAGGTAAAGGAATGTGCAGAACTTATTATTTGACTGGGGTGAAAATTTTAATCTGAGTAAGATCGTATATTAAAGAGTCATATTTTGCATTATCCCAGTAAATTAAATTTCTCAATATAGGAGCAAGTACAAGGAATATGGTGTACATACCAATTATAGCAAATAATATAACTACAAATTCAGAGAGCGTAAAGTGTAGTTGTAAAGTGTTTTTTTCGATTAATTCTTGTGCAGTATATGTACCAATGGAAATTATGATAGGACTTGTATATTTTATTAAGTTCATTAATGGGTTTACTATTGGAAAAAAGGGATTGTGTTTTGTTTGTGCTTCCTTAACCTGTTGGATAAGTAAACTAATGCGATCTGTATCAAATTCCGAAATATTGTAGTCATTTAATAATTTTATGATCATAGTAGTTTTAGCGTGGGAATGAGGTTTATAATAGTTATTCAACATATAAGACACATGTCTGGGAGTGGAATCAATTATGAAGATAACTATGTCGGTTATAATTGCTAAGATAGATGTAAGCAGAATAATTTTGTCGTTTTTAAATAACAGGGCGGTCAGTACAACTAATAAAAGAAAACACAATACGACAATTCCTATTTTTCTATATAGCGGTAATCTTGACCATACGATGTGCTTGGAAATTGTTTTGAGCCGGAGCTTATATTCAATAAAAAAAATATCAAATTGCATAGTTCTTCCTCCGTAAAATTATGTTGCGAGAGAGTTAGATGTTATTTCAAATTTTTTTAAACAAGAATTGGTGTAGAATTAAGCCATCAATTATAATTGGCAGAGGCTCTTTTTTTTTTAGTTTGTTGTCAACTCCTTCCATAGTATTTTTTGCCTTATCTTGTATCATTGTTATAAAGAGTACTTGGAATATCTAAAGGTTAAACCCAGGTATTGTTAGAATAATTAACATCTATTATTTAACTGTCTTCTAAAATTTAGTATAAAGATATATTAATATTTGTATTGTAACAAAGACACATAGAAATGAAAATAATAAAATAATAAATCACTAAAAAAAATGGAAATGGACAAGTAGGCAGAGAAAAGTAGAAGGGCAAATAAAGACATAAGCTGATATTTTTAAGGCGTGCTTTTGCTTACCTATGCACATGGGCAAATCTTCATTGTTTCTCTAAAGCCGGTTATTACCACAGACTTACAGCTGCCGAGCAAATCACAAGCTGCAAGGGGTATGCTTAGAACATAAAAGAGAATTCAAAAACTAAATCGATGTTGTTGCCTCATCAATTTAGTGATAAAATCGTAAGTACATAAGATTTATGATAACGAGGCATCTGATTTTTTAATGGATTATTTGATTTTAATGGCGACGGAAAAACTGATGCAATGGAATCTTTTATTGGTATGCAAATGATGGCGAGTAGTAGAAAAGAAGCGATAGAACTCACAGGTGATGATTATGATTTTTAATAATCCGGGCATTTCTAGCAACGGAGATAATTTTGCGCATTGAGGAGAACAATATGACTGAAAACTGGGAATATTAGGAACTTCAAAATGGTTGTCAAACGGCATTTGTTGATGCGGAAAATGCATCGGATATAAGTTGGAGACCACAGTTTGTATCAAATAACTATAAAGAAGGCAAAAAAGTATTGGCAGTAATCGATGATGAGTTGCTTGCTTGTTCTCAATTTCAGATCAGTGTTGCCTTTATAACAATGAGCGGAATAACTCCGTTGTTGCAGACACTGAAAGAACTGGAAAAGAGAAATATTCCAGGACAGATTCTGACAACAAATTACTTGAACTTTAGTGAACCGAAGGCGCTACAAAAACTGAATTGTTTTAAGAATATAACGATAAAAATGTTTGATGTAGATAAAGCAGGAGAAGGATTTCACACAAAAGGTTATATTTTTAAAAAAGGAGAAATTTATCGGATTATTGTTGGAAGTTCCAACATGACGGCAGCTGCGCTTATGAGCAATCGTGAGTGGAACACCAAAGTTGTGTCAACTTGGCAGGGAGAATTGGCAAATGAAATACAGGAGGAATTTTCTGAACTTTGGAATTCGGAATTCTCCAGTGATTTTGAAACGTTCTACGAAAATTATAAACAAAAATATGAAATTGTAAAACATCAACGGGAGATCGCAAAACAGGATGAAATTCCTTCGATTGAAAAAGTCAGGTTACAGCCGAATTCTATGCAGATTAACTTTATCTCGAATTTGAGAGAGATTTTGAAAGCGGGAGAAGAACGTGCATTATTGATTTCAGCGACAGGGACGGGGAAAACATATGCATCTGCTTTTGCCATGCGGGAATTGAATTTTAAACGGGTTTTATTTCTGGTTCACAGAGGTCAGTTGGCAAAACAGACCAAAAGATCATATGAAAAAATATTTGGCAGTGACATTTCTATGGGTCTTGTTGGGGGCGGATATCAGGAGTACAATGCGGATTATATTTTTGCAACAGTGCAGACATTGAACAGAGACCGACACTTGATGGAGTATGAGCCGGATGCATTTGATTGCATTATTATGGATGAGGCTCATCATTCTTCTGCGGAAACATATCAAAAAATCATGAAATATTTTAAACCACGTTTGTGGTTAGGGATGACGGCGACGCCAGATAAGAGAGATGATCATATTTTCGGGAAAAATATTTATGAGATCTTTAATTATCAAATTGCATATGAAATCAGGTTGCAACAGGCAATGGAAGAAAAAATGCTTTGTCCGTTTCATTACTTTGGGATTAGTGATATTTCGATGTTGGAAGAAAAAGAGTTGAAAAATCGAAAAATTTCGGAAGCTGATTTTAATCAACTGACAGGTAATGAGCGCGTCAAACATATAATGGAACAAGCAAATTTGTATGGGTATAGTGGAGAGCGTGTGAAAGGGCTGGTATTTTGTAGTAGGATTGATGAGTCGATTGAGCTTTCCAATAAATTTAATCATATGATCAATCCAGAAACGGGGGATTATTATCGCACCGTTGCGCTTAATGGGGATGCCACGGAATATGAAAGACAGGATGCTTTTGAACGGCTGGCAATGGACGAAGAAGCGGGTGACGAGAATAAACAACCATTAGATTACATATTTTCTGTTGAAATATTGAATGAAGGTGTTGATATTGTTGAGGTGAATCAGGTTATTATGCTCCGCCCGACCCAATCGCCAATTGTATTTATACAGCAGTTAGGACGTGGCTTGCGAAAAGCACCTGGAAAGGAATATGTGGTAATCCTTGATTTTATTGGAAATTATAATAATAATTTTATGATTCCGATTGCCCTGTCTGGGGACCGTTCATACAATGCAGACAATATACGAAAATATATAATAAGTGGGAACAGCACAATTCCAGGAGTTTCTACGATTCACTTTGATGAAATCGCCAAGAGTAAAATTTTTCATTCCATTGATAAGATGCGGGGAATGAAGACGATTATACGTGAGAGTTACATTGCACTTAAAAATCGTTTGGGAAGGATTCCGTATCTATTGGATTTCTATGAGAATGGGGAAATGGATCCATTGGTAATTATACGTGAATTTAAAACATACCAAAAGTTTTTGGAATCCATGGAAAAGGAGACTTACCAAGGTAAGATTTCTAGCGAGGAAATGGTAACACTGGAATACTTGTCAAAGACTATTTTGAGTGGGACAAGACCATATGAGTTAGAAGTGTTGCGAGACCTATTGGAAAAAGAAATGGTATCTGCGGACAAGCTGGTGCAAAAATTGAATGTTTCGTATGGCCTTGAAGTGGATGTTGAAAAAATAAATCATGCAGTTGATGTACTACAAGGCAAATTTGTAAGTAAGGATGAAGAATATCAAAAATATTGTCATATCGATATTGTTAAAAATGAAGGTCATGCTACCTTTCAGAGGATTTCTGCATTTACTGAGAAATTAAAACATTTAGAGTTTAAAAAACAGGTTTGTGACATTGTAGAAGTTGGACTAAGAAGATACAAAGATAAGTATATGAATGGCATGAAAAAAGATGTTCCGTTTGTGCTATATGAAAAATATTCAAGAAGAGATGTGTGTTTTCTGATGGATTGCGACAAAGATTTGTCTTCAACAATGTACGGCATGAAACGGATTGGAGACGATGTATTTATTTTTGTTACATATCATAAAGCAAGTAGTAAAGATCAGGAGCTTTTGTATGCAGATGGTAAGCCGGATTATGCAGATGTGTTTGAAGATAATATGATTTTTCGTTGGGACTCGCAGATTGGAAAAGGAATCGACAGCTCTTACGTGAATGATGTGGTTTCAGCAGAAAGGAAACATTTATTTGTAAAAAAGAGTGATGCTGAGTCTAGCTTTTATTACATGGGGCAGTTTGATATTATGACGATGGAACCAGCTGTAAAAAAGGATAATAAAGGTAAAGAACGCGATATTACAAAATTGCAGGTCAAGATGCACCATGCGGTGCGTGAAGATCTATTGCGATATTTACAAAGTAATCTTATGACGGAGGTACTTGCAGGGTGACAACAATGGAGAAAAATTCAAAGGACAAAAAGGTGGTTCGAGTAGTAGCAGCTATTATTACAAGAATCGATGAACAGGGGAACGATTTATTTTTTGCAACACAACGAGGCTACGGAGAATTCAAAGATGGTTGGGAGTTTCCCGGTGGAAAGATTGAGGAAGGAGAGACTCCAGAAGAAGCTGTAAAAAGAGAAATAATGGAGGAATTGGATGCCGTGGTTGAAGTAGGAAAAAAATTGATCACAGTAGAGTATGATTATCCTACATTCCACTTATCAATGGATTGTTTTATTTGCAAAATTATCGAGGGTTCGCTTATTTTGAAAGAACATGAGGCGGCAACATGGCTATGCGAGGAAGAATTAGAGACCGTAGACTGGTTACCGGCGGATATTGAAGTGGTGCAGGCAATTCAGTGTTATTATAAAAAGTAGTGTAATAGCATTTGGAGGTACAAATGGAACAAATATCGTGTGTGTTGCAAATGATAGTGGATTATATGTTAAATAATAATTTGGATATTGACAAAACAACGTTTTTTTTGGTGATAATCGGGCAAATCACATATTGTTAATTTTGTGAAGATGATGGAATATGGACAGATTTTCAGAAAAAGATTGGAGAATATTTCGTAGTAAGATAATCGGACCTATAAGATATACTTATACTGCAAAGGAAAAGGCAAAAGAGCAGGGGATACAGCATCTTGTTTATCCACGCTTTACTAGAACTGTATCGCCAAGAGGTGTGATAACAGGAAAGATGCATCCTAATGAAGCATATGAGATTATTCATAATAATGATGTGAGGAATGAGCAGATTATTGAGGATGTGAAGAACTGCGTATCAGCGGGTCGTACTCCGGTTGTTTTGTCACGATACAAAGATCATTCGGAAAAATTGTACGAGCGTTTAAAAAGCTATGCTGATTATGTGTTTCTTATGACTGGTAATAATTCTAAAAAGGAACATAGGAAAATTCTTGAGCAGATGCGTCAGGTTAATAATGATGAGTCTATGATATTAGTAGCAACAGGTTCTCTGGTAGGAGAAGGCTTCGATTTTCCAAGACTGGATACACTTTTTATGGCAACACCTGTATCATTCCGTGGTGTAGTTGAACAGTATGCAGGACGATTGAATCGCGATTATGCAGGTAAAGAAGATGTGATAATATGTATTAACTTAAAAGGCAAAGGACCGGCGGCTAGATATGTTATATTTGATGGATTGAGTGATAATTGAGTGGAGTCTTTTTAAAAACTAATTTGCTACTAAAGATTGACATGCAAATGATGGCGAGTAGTAGAAGTGAGGCGATATCTGAAAATTTTTCAAAGCAAGGATTGGATCTGTATAAGTAAGAACCAGGCAATGTAGAATAATTATAAACAAAGTTTTACTTGGAAAAACATATTAGTATTGTATTAAAAACTTTGCGTAACAAGTGAGAAATACAATAAATGAGTAGGAGAAAATAAAAATGTGTAGAGTAACACGTGAAAGTATAAAGGATTCTGATATTGATATAAAAAGGGTTGAGAATTGATTGCTTGAAATTGCAGAGGCAATTAAAATTAATAACAAAAATAACTTAACAGATATAAATGTTATATACACAATAATAATCGTTGCTATTTTGCTCACATAAGTTATAATAATTATAGAAAACATATAAGATGATAAACACTACACAGCCGACATTGTCAGGCGTGCTGTTGTAATGAGGTACAAAAATAAGCAAAAGCATCGATAATAAGGAGGATACTGTTGTATGAAGAAAAACAAGAAACAAAATGGAGGAAAGACAAGAAAAGTCAGTGTAAGAATAAAAATTTTAATTCCTACATCTATTTTGACCATTGTTGTTTGCATGGTGTTGGGTGTCACTTCGTATCGACAATTTAAAAATAGTCTGGTGCAGATGGGAGTGGAAGAGGCCAATATGGCGGCAACGCTGACGGCAAATTCATTGGACGGCGATGTGATCGAACAATTGCAAAAAGGCTCTCGGGGGACAGCGGAATACAAAAAGATTCAGGATCAGCTGAGGGATTATCAGAAGCAATGTGGCATTGCGTTTTTATATACGGTATATACGGATGGCAGCAAGGTGTATTATGGGGTAGATTCTGACGAGGATGCGGCAGTTCCGGGAGATGAATTTATGGAATCTTATCAAGACATGAAAGAAGTCTTTCGTGGTGGAGAGTATGTGCAGGATTATATAGAAGAGTCGGAAGATGGCGATTTGATTACGGTGTACAAACCAATCAAGAATTCGACAGGCAAAGTGGTGGGTGTCCTTGGAAGTGATTATGATGCTTCGGATATTATGATTCAGTTAGAAATGGCAGTGAAGCAGACGCTGATCATCACTTTATTATGCCTTTTGGCAGCGTTGGTTGTCTTGAACATCATTGCTGGAACAATTGTAAAGGGAATGCGCAAAGTAAATAACAAGTTGTTTGAATTAGTACATAATGAAGGAGATCTCACCCAGAAGCTGGACATCAAGAGTGGCGATGAACTTGAATTGATCGCGGAAAATGTCAATCGTTTGCTGGAATATATTCGTGAGATTATGATTGAGATCGACCATAATTCTGCCATGCTTAAGAGTGGCTCATCCAACATGGTTGAACAATTGCATACCGCGGAAAATGGCATTGTAGATGTATCTGCGACGATGGAAGAAATGAGTGCGGGTATGGAAGAGACCACCGCTTCCATCACACAGATCAATGAGGCGATCAATACCATTTATGAATTAGTGGGACATATATCGGACAGTGCCAACGATGGCAAGGATCGTTCTCACAACATGGAAGAACGGGCAGCAGAAAACCGGGAAGAGGCAGAAAAGAAACAACAGATTGCACAGGAAAAGACAAAGAAAATTTCTATCGAGCTTCGTGAGAAAATCGCACAGTCTCAGGCGGTTGAGAAAATCTCACTTTTGACAGACAATATTATCAATATTACCGAGCAGACGAATTTGCTGTCACTTAATGCCAGCATAGAAGCTGCCAGAGCAGGAGAAGTGGGAAAAGGCTTTGCTGTTGTTGCAGGGGAAATAGCCAAATTAGCAAATGACTCGGCAGAGGCCGCAGAGTCCATTCAGCGAGTTTCTTCCAACGTTATTATGGCAGTCGATGAACTTTCGAAAAAAGCGGAAGAAATGATAGATTTTGTAAACACTACAGCAGTAGAAGGGTATGGCGAATTGGCAGAACTGAGCAAACAGTACAATGATGACGCCGATGCTACAGATAAAATGATGACTTATTTTGCAGATCACTCAGCGCAACTGTGTAAGCGTTTAAACGAAATCTGTGAGGCAATATCGGCAGTCAACATTGCGGTAGACGAAAGCACAAAGGGTGTTACAGATGTATCGGAAATTACAGTAGGATTATCCGAATCGGTTGGCGAGCTGCAAAAAGAAGCAGACAATAACGAAAGCATTTCCGTGGTACTTGCCGGTGAGGTCGGTAAGTTTAAACTGTAAGAATTGTTGAGAGGATACAACAATCAATGGCAAAGAGCGCGAATCAGAAATTAAAACTTTTATATTTAATGCAGATCTTGTTAGAAAATACCGATGAAGAACATGGACTGCGCATGGTGGATCTGATACAGGAATTGGCACGGTATGATATTGAGGCAGAAAGAAAAAGTGTATATTCCGATCTGGAGGCTCTGCGTACCTTTGGGCTGGACATCAATTCGATCCAGAAAAACAGGACCGTATATTACTATGTAGGAGCAAGGGATATTGAACTGGCGGAGTTGAAGCTTTTAGTGGACGTGGTGCAGTCGTCGAAATTCATCACAGAAAAAAAGTCCAGACAGCTGATCGGCAAATTAGAACATTATGTCAGTCGTTATGATGCACAAAAATTAAACCAGCAGGTGTTTGTTCATGGCAGGATCAAGACGATGAATGAGAGCATTTATTATAATGTCGATAAGATCCATAGTGCGATCGGAGCGAATGTAAAGATCCGGTTTCAGTATTTTCAGTGGAATGTGAAAAAGGAAATGGAACTGCGGCATGGTGGCAGCCTGTATGAAATTTCGCCGTGGGGACTGGTATGGGATGATGAGAATTATTACCTGATCGGATACGACAGCCGGGCGGCAATCATGAAACATTATCGTGTCGACAAAATGCTGCATATAGTCTTGACAGAGCATGTCAGAGAGGGAAAAGAAACATTTCATGAGGCAGATATGTCGGTGTATACGAAAAAGCGTTTCGGAATGTTTGCGGGCAGTGAATGTTCAGTCACTATGATATGTGAAAATCATTTTGCCGGTGTGATGATCGACCGGTTTGGAACCGATGCCAAGATCCGCCCGGTGGATGAGAAACATTTTCAGATCATGGTGGACGTGGCGGTGAGCGATCAGTTTATTGGCTGGATCATTGGTCTTGGGAGCGGGATACAGATTATTTCTCCCGAATCGGTTGTTCAAAAAATGCAAGGTAAGGTTCAGGACCTGCAGAAAATTTATCGGGACGATCCAAAATAGAAATTAAGATACAAAAGGAGCAAAATAGGTGAACATCTTATCGGTGGAACACATCACACATTCATATACAGAAAGAAAATTATTTGACGATACAGACTTTTTTCTGCATGATGGCGAAAAAGTTGGCGTTATTGGGATCAATGGCACCGGCAAATCCACATTGCTAAAGATCATGGCGGGGCTGGAGACCCCGGATGAGGGAAAGGTAGTCCGGGCTGCCAATCTTATGGTTCACTATCTTCCGCAGAACCCGGAGTTCCGCGCAGAAGATACCGTACTGGAGAGTGTTCAGAACATGGTGCATCATCATGCCAATGAAAATGAGTTGATTCAGGCAAAGGCAATGCTGACACGCTTGGGGATTACGGATTTTAACCAGAAGACGGGAGAACTTTCCGGTGGACAGAGAAAGCGTCTGGCACTGGTATCTGTATTGCTTACGCCGTGTGATGTACTGATCCTGGATGAGCCGACAAACCATTTGGACAGTGAAATGGCACAGTGGCTGGAGGATGAATTGCGGGCGTTCAAGGGAGCGCTGGTGATGGTGACGCATGACCGGTATTTTTTAGATTGTGTGACGAACCGGATCATTGAACTGGATAAAGGCAAGATATACAGCTATCATGAAAAATATTCAGGATATTTGCAGCGGAAAGCAGAGCGTGAGGACAGTGCCAGAGCCAGTGAGCGGAAACGACAGAGCATTTTGCGAAAAGAAATTGAGTGGATCCAGCGTGGGGCAAGGGCTCGCTCGACCAAGCAAAAGGCTCACATTCAGCGATACGAAGAGTTAAAGGAAAAGAAAGGCCCTGTGGAAGACGAGCGTGTTCAACTGAGCAGTATCAAGTCACGGATGGGAAAGACTACGATTGAAATCGAGAACTTGTCAAAATCCTATGGCGACAAAGTATTGATCCGGGATTTTTTTTATATATTTCTCAAACATGACCGTATCGGCTTCGTTGGAAAAAATGGCTGTGGAAAAACAACGCTTATGAAAATGATCGATCAGAGGATCGAGCCGGATGCCGGAAACATTGTGATCGGGCAGACGATCAGGATCGGCTATTATACACAGGAAATCGAAGATGACCAAAAGGCAGGGATTGCCTATATGGATCCGGAAGAAAAAGTGATCGATTATATAAAAAATACGGCAGAGTATGTACGGACCGAAGAGGGGCTGGTATCGGCATCGGTGATGTTAGAGCGTTTTTTGTTTCCTTCTTCCCAGCAGTATAGCAAGATTGGAAAGCTGTCCGGTGGAGAAAGACGCCGGCTGAATCTGCTTCGTGTTCTGATGGAATCGCCAAATGTCCTGATCCTGGATGAGCCGACTAATGATCTGGATATTGAAACGATGACGATTTTAGAAGATTACCTGGATAGCTTTGACGGCATTGTGATCACGGTATCGCATGACCGGTATTTTCTTGACCGCGTTGTAAACCGGATATTTGCTTTTGAGGAAGGCGGCGTGATCCGGCAGTATGAGGGCGGATATACGGACTATATCCACAAACGTCCTACACCTGTAGAAGAAAAAATAAATGGCAGGGAAAAGGGCACTTCCGACAGCAAAAGAGCCAAAGAGGAATACCGGAACCAGAATAAGAAACTTAAATTTTCATATAAAGAGCAGCGGGAGTATGAATCAATTGAAGATGACATTGCAGATCTGGAAGAACAGCTTGAAACTTTGGATGAACAGATGAATCAGTATGGTTCGGATTATGTGAAACTTCGGGAGATTGCCCAGAAAAAAGAAGAAATGGAGCAGCAATTGACCGAGAAAATGGAACGATGGGAATATCTGGAAGAATTAGCTGAGAAAATTGCAAAGCAGTAAATGATAGAAAAAAGTCCTGTAAAAGAATGAGGTGTCATTCTCATGCAGGACTTTTCTCTGTGCAAATTTGTGATTCAATGAATTATTCTTTGTCTAAAGCGGTGATCGTCTGTGTGACTTCATGCAAGGCAGAGGTAATTGCCATGCTCGCATCACCCATACCTTTTGCCAGCTTTTGTACTTCGACGGCAACGACCGCAAATCCTTTACCGGCATCCCCTGCTCTTGCTGCCTCAATCGATGCATTTAGTGCAAGGATATTCTGACGCTTGCTGAATCCGTCGATCTGCTTTACTTTCTCATTGGCAGTAGCCAGCTGCTCAGCAGCAGAACTGATACCGGATTTCAATTCATCCAGAATTCTCGAGTTCTGGTGGGAAGTATAGCTTGCGCGGACAAACATATTGATCACATCTCCAAGAAGGTGAGCCGCAGCATCGATCTCATCTTTGGTACGTACATTTACGCGTTTCAATGCGCTGATATAACGGTCCTCATCAATTCCCAGTTCTCTTGCGGTTGCGCGGAACGTCTCTTCGTCGGGATTCTCAGGGAGAACCTGTCCACCGATAATACTGCCGAGAACAGTACCATCATCTAAGGTGATTGGAATTCCGAAATCGATCAGCCCTGCGTGGCAAGGATATACACCGTTTCCTTCCTGATCGCATTTTTCGCATCTCTTTTTGCCTTCCGCACTTCCTCGTGTAAGGTCTATACAGAATTCAGTGAAGTTGTAGCAGTCGCTTATGTACTGACCGTCTGCTCCAACAGCAACGGTTGCAAGACCTGTACTTTTAGCCCAGTTGGACATAATTTCTTCAAATTTGGACATGTCACAAAAATCCTGAATTTTCATAGAATAACACCCCCGTTATTTTTTTCTCGTGCTTTTTTAAAATCAATTTGTCAATAAATTGTTTCATTAACATTATACAACAATTTACATAAATTTCACATCATTATTTTTAGTAAAATAGTATTTTTATAGCAAATATGTTAAAATAAAAACAGAAGTTATTGTGAGAAGCAACAGATGAAGGATATGTGTAAATGACCACAGATAAAAAACTTACGTAGCACATGCTTGTAAATACCGTTCTCTTTTTTTGGTAGTCTTTGGAATATTGCTTTTTTCTGAGCGTCAGACTTATACACGCCAGTTGGAGCAGATCGACCAATACACAGCAGAATTGTCCAAACGGACGGCAGAGCATGTTGGGGATGTGTTTGGAGACCGCAAAGATACGATCCGCTCAATCGCTTATCTTTATGGGACATCGTTGAAGTCACCAAAGGCGGATAAAGAGTATTTGAAAAACTTAGAGAAAAACTCGGGATTTGACCGGATCCGTTTTGTGGATACGGCAGGACAAAGCTATACGAGTGATGGAAAATTAACGACGGTGTCTGACCGCGATTATTATACCAAAGAGATCAATGGGGTATTTTGCACCGGAACAACCGGGATCAGCAATGCGATCAAATACACACCGGAAAGCGGAACGATCACATACCGGGTTGTTCAGATCGACTGGGAATATTGCCGCAAGATTCCGATCCTTGCGGTTACTGCGAATGCGTTTGAAGAGGACAAGCAGGAAGCTCTGCGTGCGGGAATGAATGGTCATGTTGCCAAACCGATCCGTATCGAAGAAATGCGAAAAGAAATTGGGAAATATATTTAAACCAACAAGGATTTATGGTATACTGGATATTAGTATGGCAAGAGAGATACGGAGGTAGAACAGATGGAAAATTACAAAAAAGAGTTTATCGAGTTTATGGTAGAAAGTGACGTATTGAAATTTGGCGAATTTACATTAAAAAGTGGACGTAAATCCCCATTTTTTATGAATGCAGGTGCCTACGTTACCGGTTCCCAGCTGATGCGTCTTGGTGAATATTATGCCAAAGCGATCCATGACAATTATGGAGATGATTTTGACGTATTGTTTGGACCGGCGTATAAGGGAATTCCGCTTTCCGTTGCAACTTCGATTGCTTTTTATAAATTATATGGAAAAGAGATCCGCTATTGCTCCAATCGTAAAGAAGTCAAAGATCATGGCGATACGGGTATTTTACTTGGAAGCAAGATAAAAGATGGGGACAAAGTCGTTATTATTGAAGATGTTACGACTTCCGGCAAGTCCATTGAAGAGACATTCCCGATCTTGAAGGCACAGGGAGATATTGAAATCAAAGGACTGATGGTTTCTCTGAACCGCATGGAACAGGGAAAAGGCGGCGAAAAGACCGCATTGGCTGAGATTCAGGATTTATATGGTTTCCCTACAGCAGCCATTGTTACAATGGAAGAAGTTGTGGAGTGTCTTTACAATAAAGAATGTCTGGGAAAAGTTGTGATCAATGATGAATTGAAAGCAGCAATTGATGAATATTACAAACAGTATGGTGTCAGATAAATAAAATAAAAAAAGTCGAGAGGCGTCCGAAAGGGCGCCTTTTTTGCCGTGTGACGCCCAAAAACCATGAGTTTTCACAAAAATAAAAAATTTCTTTGTGTTCTTTTCACAATTTACAAGAGGATACTCCCGTGATAACATGAGAGCCACTTCGAACAACAGAGAGGAGGTGAATCATGAAAAAAGTATTATGGGGGTGTCTTTTTTTACTGGGAGGACTGATCGGCAGTTTATCGGTAACCGGTACGATCCGGGCGGAAAACGTGGAGACAGAACAGCAGCTTCGCCAGCTTTTTAAACAAGAGGAACCAGTCACGATCACATTACAACAGGATATCGCGATCTCAAAAAGCCTGGTGTCAGAAGGGCAAAAGAAAGTAATCGGTGGCAAGCACATAATTTATCGTCAAGAGGGTTTTGGAGGTACGATGTGCCAGGTGAAAAGCGGCTGTCTTACCGTAGAGCAATTGCAGTGGGATGGAGCTTCTTCGCAGAGTACAGAGGTATATGGACGTATTTTTGATGTTCGAAAAAACGGTGAACTGCTCCTGCAGACTGGTTGTCAGTTGATGAACAATGACAACCGTGGTGCGAATAATGATGGTGGCGGTGCCGTGCGGGTTGAACAGGGAGCGCGGCTGGAATTAAACGGTGGTACGATCACGCAGAATAAAAACACGACATACGGAGCCGGAGTTCAGATTTTATCAGGCGGCAGGTTCACGATGCGGTCTGGCACGATCCAAAAGAATACGACCAGTGGGATTGGAGCGGTTGCCGGATTTGATGGAAAAGGCGGAGGCATTTACAATGCAGGTATCTGCGAAATTTACGGAGGCAGGATCTGTGAAAATCGTGCAAATGGTTATATGAGCAGTAAAAAGGGAAAAGGTACCATTGTCTATGGAGGCTTTGGCGGTGGTATTTATCACTGCGGTGAAAAATTGCTGCTCGCAGCGGGGATGATAAAGGACAATCGTTCCCATCATGCGGAGGATATTTATGTGGGGAAAAACACGATCCAGATCCATTCTGCGGTTGAGACAGGAACCATTTACAATGAATTCAAACAATCTGCAAAGAAAACGCGGAAAAAGTCTTCCAAAAGGCAAAAGAAGAAAAAGAAAGAAACAAAGATTGCGCCGACATCTGTTCCGGTAGCAACGGCAACGGTGCAGCCAACCGTTAAACCTAAGGTGGTATTTTTCGATACACCGACCAGCACGCCGATTCCGGTTGCTACAAGCCTGCCGGCAGTGGAACCAGAACCAGTGAATGCAGAGGATGCGGTGACAATGGCAGCGGTAGAACCCGAAAAAAATCAAAACAGTGGAAGTCAGACATGGGTATTTCGCAAAGAGGATATCGTAAAGGTCAGAGATTTTTGCCGCCGGGAGGTGTCTATGTATAGTTCAGAGAGCAATGTTCATTTTCTTGAACAATTTATGGATTGTTGCCAGGAGGAGAGTGTAAAAGATGAAATCAGCAGTAGCATCCATGGTTAGTGTGGGGACTATTTTGTTGGCGGTCGTACTGTATCAGATGGTATACCAGGATCAGAACCAAAAGGGAATTATGAAAGAAAAATTTGAAAAATCAGTAGAAAGTGCCCTGCAGGAAGTTGTGATCCACAATCCATATCAGATTGAAAATGCCAATGAGATGGTAGCAGCGTTTATGCAGTCACTGATTCAAAAGGTTCCGGAAGAAACGGAACTGACTGTTAAGATCCTTGCCATAAACTGGCAGGAGCAAAAAATGGAACTACAGACAGAGGCGTTATATACGTTGCCAAGCAGCAGAAAGGAGCGATGCGTGATCTATAAAAATGTAGCGTTGTAAGAAACCAGAAAGAGGATCAGCCACCGCATGGGGCGGGGCAATACACAAAAAAAGGGAGAATAGGATGAGAAAAGGGAAAAGAAAATGGATGGTCTGGATGTTGTTACTGGCAGTGTGCCTGTCGATCATACCGAGAGGGGAACAGCGTATGGTCAAAGCGGATTCCGCAACAGCCAATGTAACGTATCTGGGAAAACTTGGAGAATTATCAGCAGGGACAAAGAAAAAAAGTGGAAAATGGTGGAAACTAAAGGTCAATGGGAAACCGGCTTTTTGCCTGAATATGGGGTACACCTGTCATTCAGGAGATGTATATGTTTCCAATAACACTTCATTTTCTTCGAAGGATACAGGAAAAAAGAAATGCAAAGCATATGTCGGATATTGGTTTAATCATACAAAGAAGGGAACGAATAAAGCGTATGTTTTTGCACAGGCATTATTCTGGTCGATTGAAGAAGGAGCCTATTCGAGACAGGATCTGATCAATGTCCTGGCAACGATGAAGGCAAATACCGAATATTTTGGTACTCAGTCGGCGGAGGCGTTATATCAGGAAATCTTTGGCGTTTCTGGTGAAGTGAACATTGCGGCAACGGTATGGAAATACGCAGGAAGCGGAAATCACAGACAGGAACTTCTGGAGATCCATTCTGCTACCAAGACGGAAATATCGGCGAAAAGCCTGCAAAAAGATGAATGGTATCGTCAACGGATCACCATTCACAAAAAAGATGATTCGGGTGAGAGGTTGTCACAGGTCCCATTTCGGATGGAAGCGGATAATAAAGATGAGTTATATTCATTCCAAGTGACTGGGTGGAACTCGAACCAGCAGGGGCAGGCGGAGGACATGGATGCGTTTGTTTTTGATGAGAAAACCGATAGCAATGGCACGATATCATTTCGTTTTACCTATAAATTAGAATCGCAGGAATATTATTATTTCAGTGACAGTGATCTTGACAAGATGTCAGATGCACAAAAAGCGGTCGAGGTACAAAAACTGGAGAAAAATGGCTGCCGGTATCATGAGACACTGACAGAATCCGGTGCAAAAGATCTGGCGCAAAAAGACATTGAGAGTCAGATGCAGGAAATTGACAACACATATACGCTGACCGAACTGGACAGTGGCAGAAAAGATCTCATAATCCCGGATGAGTATCAGGCAGGGAAAAGAATTTGCCTTGGTAAATCGTGGAGCTGGACAAGAGACAACTCCGGCAAGTGGCCGGATACGGAATCGCAGACTTATGGAGAGTATGCTCAGGCATTCCGGGAAAACATTGTAAATAACCGAAAGAAGGCGTCGGTTCAGGTTATAAAAAAGGACAGTTACAGTAAAGATGGAATTCCTCACGGCAATGCAAGACTGGATGGGGCAGTTTTTCAGATTTATGACGATCCACAATGTACCAGGATCGCCAGGATAATCCGGGAGGACGGAAGTCAGAAAGAAAGTCCGGGATATCAGGTAAAAGGAGGATTTTTTGACACCGGATATCTGCTGACGGACAGAACATATTATTTAAAAGAAGAAATTGCACCAGAGGGGTACGAACTTTTGGAAAAAGTAATTCCATTTGAAATCAATGGGATGGAATGCAGAGCTGAGTATACCAAAAGAGGCGCCACCGTGGAGGTTGGAAATACGCCGTTTTTGGGACAGATTGCAATTCAAAAGTATATGTCAGATGGCAGTGCCGGGAGTATTATGCCAGAGGACGGTGTTTCCTTTCAGGTCTATCTAAAAAGTGCAGGAAGTTATGAAAAGGCGAATGAATATGAGAGAGATATGATAAAAACAGACAAGGATGGGTATGGCTGTTCCAAAAATCTATATTACGGGGAATATGTTGTCCATCAGGCGGATACCGGTGCTTATGATACCCTTAAGGTGGAGGATTTCTGTGTCACGATCGCAGCAGAGAAAAAGGACAAACCCTATCAATATGTGTTGAATAATCCTATGTTTAACGCTTATCTCAAGATTATTAAAAAAGATGGAAATACGAACAAGACCGTGCTGAAATCAGGTACCGGGTATCAGATTTTTAAGGTTCTTGCAGATGGTACACAAAAGCAGGTTATACAATCTTACAGCGCCGGAAATGGAATGAAAAAAGTAGATACGTTTTATACGGATGCGACCGGACAGGTTATGACTGTGAAACCACTTGTTTCCGGAACTTATCGTATTTACGAAACCGCCGCTGCGTCGGGATATTACAATAAAAAAGAAGTGATCGAATTTGAGATCAACAGCAAGGGAAACAACTATAAAACCTTTGAAGACGAAGAGGGAAATACGTTTGCCTGCGTGACGGTTTATCAGGAGAACCGGGAAACCGTTGGTGTTTTGAAACTGAAAAAGACAGGACAGCAGCTGGCATCATTTCAAAATGGGGCGTTTGTGTATGAAAATATGTCACTGGACGGAGTTGTTTTTGAGGTACTCGCAAAAGAGGATATAAAAACTCAGGACGCTTCGGGAGAAGTATGGTTTCAAAAGGGAGATACCGTTGCCACGATCACGACGGGAAAAGGAACGGAGTTTACCAATGACTGCGCTGGAATCTGCTCATATCAGATCGATCTGGAGGGGACGATCATGATCCATCTGCCTCTTGGCAAGTATGAAATTATAGAAAAGAGCTGTCCGGAAGGCTTTATCCGGGATACCAGATCCTATGAGTTCAGTTTTTCATGGGAAACACAGGATCAGGAGTATGTATTAGACACAGGAAAAAACAGCAAGGATGATGGGACGATCGTGATTCCAAATCAACAGGCCAAGGGGGAAATTGCCATAGAAAAAACAGATCAGTATCGAAAAATTCCCGTAGCGGGAGCTATATATGGGATATATACGAAACATGACATCTGGAATTACAAGGGCGAAAAGATTTTGAATGCGGGTGATATGATTGGCTCTCTTACAACAGATCAGGAGGGGAAAGCAGT
The DNA here is from genome assembly GCA_934316925.1 of uncultured Eubacterium sp. Taxonomy (GTDB): domain Bacteria; phylum Bacillota; class Clostridia; order Lachnospirales; family Lachnospiraceae; genus Eubacterium_F. Next base: position 5,296 of record CAKREC010000012.1, on the reverse strand, counting down.
ACTTCCTATCGAAGTTCCGATTCAGTCTTCACTGGGAAATACCGGGGAATATTACGCAAAAGAACTTTGGGTTTCCTCTAGTTATTATTGCGAGCAGCAGATCATTCCATTGCACTGTCAATATCAGGATGATCGGACTGCAACCATCGTTGCGACCGCAAAGATTCAGGAAGAGCCGACAAAGACCGGAATTCAAAAGGTGGATGCCAATCGTGGTCAGCCATTGAACGGCTGTAAGCTTCAATTATGTGATGAAAACGGGTGTGTGATCGTGGAGTGGATCACAGGACAGAGAGATTCGGTAACAACCTCAATATCAACCGAAAATTCGTATTGCAATTTTGCCGCATCCATGAAAGAAGATGGGGAAGTGGAGATTTATGGATTGCTCCAAGGTCATGTGTATCAGGTACAGGAGTCTGATCCGGCGCCGGGATATACGACAGCAGCCCCAATCCGGTTTACAGTGGGAAAAGAAAGTCAGCGAATCCGGATGCAAGATGATACGACAAAAGTAGAATTCGTTAAAATGGGGTCAGACACCAATCGGTTATTGCAGGGAGCAAAGATGACACTTGAGGATGAACAGGGAAATGTTATTGATTCATTCACAACAAGTAAGGCAAGATCAAAAAAATGGATCGGAAAGCTGGCAGTGGGAAAGACGTATTGCATTCGAGAGAAAACCGCGCCAGCTGGTTATGAAAGAGCAAGAAAGATTCTGTTTACGGTAAAAGACACCAGTGAGGTACAAAAAATCACGATGATCGACCGGGCCATTGTGACTCTGCCTGAAGAAGATATGCCTCGTGCGGCGTATGCCAGTGAGAAAGATTTAAACGCCAGTCCGGATACAGCGGATCTGGCAATCCCCGGTATCGCTTTGACCGCATTTGTGGTTTCTATCGGATGCATGGGAGTAACCATACGGATGAAGAGGCGAAAAAGAGTAAGTAAAAAATAGATAAAAAAGGGCTGTAGACCTTATCATACAGTCTACAGCCCAAAAATCTGTTATATTCAATCGTCGCCTTCGGCATCCTCATCATCGGATATCCGGGGCTTTAATATCATTTTTAATTTATGGATGTGTTTGCCATCAACTTCCAATACGATATAAGTAGCAAAATCGTCCTCTGCCCGCTCGCCTACGGCTGGAAAATGCTCCAGCAGGTTGATGATGTGACCGGCAATAGAATCGTAATCATCTGATGCCAGGGAAAGATCCATCGTTTCGTCAATATCATCGAGTGAAGCGGAACCGAGTAATATATATTCGGTCTCGGAAATCTTTTGAATCTCATCTTCTTCATCGGTGTCATATTCATCACGAAGTTCACCGACAATTTCTTCAATAAGATCTTCCATGGTGATCAACCCTGCGAGAGCACCATACTCATCAAGTACGATCGTCATTGGGATGGAAGCGCGGCGCATTTCCATGAAAAGTTCAGAGACATTTTTATATTCATATGTAATGTGGGCATTACGCATGATCGATTTTATATTTAATGTACCACGGTCACCTTTGTAAAAAACGACATCTTTCAAATTGATGATTCCAATGATATTGTCAATGGTTTCCTCATAAACAGGAAGACGGGCATACTTATGCTCCGTAAATTCCTCCATGAGTTCTTCGTATGTGATATTGGCTTCTACCATAGCAATATCCATACGGGGGATCATGACATCTTTGGCAAGAGAATCGCCAAAATCAACGATGTTGGTGATCATTTGCCGTTCTTCGCTTTCGATGACGCCTTCTTCATGGCTTACATCAACAAACGTGCGAAGCTCATCCTCGGTAATGCTGTTTGCCTTTTGGGAAGGATCAATTTTCAAAAGGATTAAAAATAAATTGCATATTTGATTTACAATAAAAATAATTGGCGTAAATATACGGGTCAAAAATAAAACCGGGCTTGAATATACCAGAGCCAACTTCTCGGAATTTCTTGTAGCAAGATTCTTTGGCGTGATTTCACCAAAGATCAGGATCGCTACTGTCAGGATTCCGGTACCAATGCCGGCAAATAAGCTTGTTTTTTCTTCCAGTCCCATGCGTTCACAAATGTTGAAAGCATAGGAAGTGGTAAGAGAAGATGCTGACAGATTGACAATGTTGTTGCAGATCAGGACAGCACTCAACATTTTATCTGGTGATTCTACCAATTTTAAAACTCGTTTTGCTGCTTTGTTTTTTTCCTCTGCCAGAGAGCGAAGACGGATCTTGTTTACGGTCGTCAATGCTGTTTCTGCGGAAGAGAAAAAAGCAGACAATAATAATAATACGATAAGCACAATTATATTTATCGCGTCACTGGGCCCCAAAAGATCAACTCCTTTCTGATTGCGTCATTAATTCAGGGACTGACGTTTTCTTGCCATTTCGTCACTATCAAGATATTCATCATATGTGGTAACTTTATCAATCATACCATTTGGTGTCAGTTCAATGATACGGTTTGCGATCGTCTGGATGAACTGGTGATCCTGTGAAGTGAAAAGCACAACACCAGGGAATTTGATCAGTCCATTGTTGACAGAAGTAATGGATTCCATATCCAAATGGTTGGTAGGCTCATCTAACAACAATACATTGGAGCCTAACATCATCATTTTGGAAAGCATAACACGGACTTTTTCTCCACCGGATAGTACGTTTACTTTTTTCAGCCCATCGTCTCCTTTGAAAAGCATGCGTCCGAGGAAACCACGCACATAGGTAGCATCTTTTTCCGGAGAGTATGGCATAAGCCAGTCTACGATCGTATCGTTGCTGTCAAAATATTTTGTGTTATCTTTTGGAAAATAGGAATTGGAGGTTGTGATACCCCATTTGTAGTCACCCTCGTCCGGTTCCATCTCGCCGGATAAGATCTGGAATAACGTGGTAGCTGCAATACCATAAGAGCCGACAAAAGCAATCTTGTCATCGTGTCCAACGGTAAAGGAAACATTGTCTAATACTTTTTCTCCGTCGATGGTCTTAGACAGATTGGTAACGGTCAATACTTCATTTCCGATCTCACGATCCGGTTTGAAATCAACGTATGGGTATTTACGGCTGGATGGGCGAAGTGTATCCAATTCAATTTTTTCCAGGGCACGCTTACGGGAAGTTGCTTGCTTGGATTTTGATGCGTTGGCACTGAATCGCTGGATGAAGTCCTGCAATTCCTTGATCTTTTCTTCTTTCTTTTTATTTGCCTCTTTCATCTGTTTGATCATCAACTGGCTGGATTCATACCAGAAATCATAGTTGCCGGCATAAATCTGCATTTTGCCATAATCCAGGTCGACGGTGTGAGTACATACTTTATTAAGAAAATAGCGGTCATGGGATACAACGATGATCGTATTTTCAAAATCGATCAAAAAGTCCTCTAACCAGCGGATCGAATCTAAGTCCAAATGGTTGGTAGGCTCATCAAGCAGAAGAATGTCAGGGTTTCCGAAAAGCGCTCTGGCAAGAAGAACCTTGACCTTATCCGTGTCAGCAAGCTCGCTCATACCTTTGTAATGGAGTTCGGTATCGATGCCTAAAGCATTCAATAACGAGGCTGCATCTGCTTCTGCCTCCCATCCGTTCATCGTAGCAAATTCTGCTTCCAGTTCGCTTGCACGCATACCATCTTCTTCGGAGAAGTCTTCTTTTGCGTAAATCGCATCTTTTTCTTTCATGATGTCATAAAGACGCTGGTTGCCGGCAATAACCGTATCCAGAACAATCTGATCATCATATTTAAAGTGGTCCTGCTCCAAAACGGACAATCGTTCGCCGGGACCCATGCTGACTTCACCGGATGTAGGCTCCAGCTCGCCGGACAGGATCTTTAAAAAAGTAGATTTACCTGCGCCGTTGGCACCAATGATACCGTAGCAGTTTCCCTCGGTAAATTTTATGTTAACTTCCTCGAAAAGTGCTTTCTTTCCGAATCTTAATGAAACATTACTTGCTTGAATCATACTTGCATTCCTTTCTTAACTTACAAATAAACATAATTACTAATATTTTACTAAAAAATGCAAATAATGCAAGAACTTTATTGTTTTCTTTACTTTTTGGTTCCAATTTGTTTCGGTTTTTGCTATAGTTAAGGGAAGAGAATACACGGGAGGTATATGTGATGAGCATCTTTATAGATGAGAAGAGAAAAGTATTTCATTTACAGACAGAACATACCAGTTATATTATGCACGTAGTATGTGATAAGTATCTGGCACATGTGTATTGGGGAAAGCGGATTCTGACGCCGAATATGGACAATTCGCTGATCATGGGATGGAGCTGCTTTGATGTTATGGTTCCCCAGCAGGAGGGAATGTTTTCTTTAGATTATATTTCGCGGGAATATGCGACAGCCAATTATGGGGATTACCGCATGCCTTCACTTACTGTGGAATATGAGGATGGCTCCAGAGAGTGTCCGCTTATCTTTCATAGCTATGAGCGGATTCCGGGGAAACACAAATTAAAAGGATTACCGGCTACTTATAGTTTGTCGGATGATGATTGCGAGACGATCGATCTGATCCTCTGGGATGAAGTAATGCAGCTGTATGTTCATTTATACTATACAGTGTTTGAAGGGCTTGATGTCATAACGCGCAGTGTGGTACTGGAAAATAAGGGAGAGCATACGATTTCTCTTTGCCATGTATCAAGTGCCAGTGTGGATTTTGAGACAAGTGACTGGGATCTTGTGACATTGCCGGGAGCATGGGGACGCGAGCGGCATGTGGAGAGGATGGCACTCCGCAGTGGGATCCAGTCGATCGGCAGCAGAAGAGGGGCAAGCAGCCATCAGATGAATCCGTTTTTAGCATTAGTGGAACCTTGTGCTACGGAGACAACCGGTACTGCTTATGCGATGAATCTGGTATACAGTGGAAATTTTCATGGCGGCGTTGAAGTGGATCAGCTGGGAAAAAGCCGTATGTACCTGGGACTGGGCGATGAGAACTTTCGCTGGCGGCTGGAAGCTGGAAAGTCATTTACTGCACCAGAGGTTGTTATGGTTCATACGGATGAGGGACTTGGTGAAATGTCAAGAATTTTTCACCGCCTGTATCGTACACGGCTTATCCGCGGTGCGTACAAGGAAAAAGAAAGACCGATCTTGATCAATAACTGGGAAGCGACATATTTTGATTTTGATGAGAACAAGATTGTTTCTCTGGCAAAAGAAGCATCGAAACTTGGCATAGAACTACTGGTATTGGATGATGGATGGTTTGGCCAGCGCAATGATGATACATCTTCGCTGGGAGATTGGTTTGTCAACGAGGC
>CAKREC010000011.1 GCA_934316925.1 uncultured Eubacterium sp. | reverse complement strand
CAACAAGGATGTTGCGAAATTTACAGATCAGATAAATACCCTGTGTGATAAATGGGACCGTTAGAAGATGACCGTTCAATAAAACAGGAAGTTTTAATGCGTAGACAGCATTAGTAAGGCAGGAAGGTATGGAACAGGCAGAGTACAGAAAACAAGCAAAGCAGATAGTAGTGGACAGTTTCAAAAGCTTTTATGAGAGGCGGGATATAGAGGCTGTTATGGCTCCCGTGGATGATAAGGTACGCTGGATCGGATCCAGAGAGTATTTTGTGGCTCATAATAAGGAGGAATATAAGCATCTTCTTCAACAGGAGATGCTTCGTATTCCGGATAATTGTCTGGTAAATGTGAAAGAGTGTGACGTGTCAGAGGTCAATAGTGACTGTTATTTTGTGACCGGAGAGCTGGAACTCAAGATTCCATATGATACGGAAGTGCGTTATTGTCATTTGCGGTTTTCTGCGATGTTTGCCGTAAAAGAAGATACATTAAAGGCCGTATCGATTCACACATCGGTCAATGACAATGGCAAGATTGTGTACGGTATGGAAGAGAATGAACAGGGCAGGATACACCATTTGGCGCAGGATCTTGAAAAGCAGGATCGGTATGATGCACTGACAGGCATGTATACTCTGGAGGCGTTTAAAGAGGAATTTCCAAAACATTTTATCCCTTTGGAAAATGAAAAATATGCGATGATCTGTACGGATGTTACACACTTTGAGAGGGTAAACAATCTGTATGGATTGAAACGTTCTGACCGCATGTTGTCAGAACTGGCCACTCTGCTTACCACATTCAGTCCGAAAGTACTTTTGGGATGCCGGAGTGTGGCAGATCATTTCTTACTTTTGATGCGTTATTCCAATAAGGCTGAATTGAAAGACGAACTTGATACGTTGTGTTCGGATTATGGCAAACTGATCGCAGAACAGTACGCAGATGCCAATCCACGTCTTGGTGTGGGAGCATATATGCTGTTAGACTATGATGAAGATGTTGACAGTATGGTAGAACATGCGAACATCGCCAGAAAAGGACTGCGCGTCAAAACCAATGAAAATGTGGTCTTTTACGACAATCAGGTGTTTTCTCACATTGAGCGCGTAAAGAAAATTGAAAGCGAAATGAAGGAAGCGTTGAAAAACGGTGAATTTAAAGCTTATCTGCAGCCCAAATACAAGCTGGCAACCGACGAGATCGTGGGAGCGGAAGCGTTGTGCCGCTGGGTGCGGGAGGACGGCTCGATGGTTTATCCGGATGAATTTATTCCAGTATTTGAAGAAGATGGATTTATTGCAGATATAGATTTTTACATGCTGGATCAGATCTGCAATATGCTGCGGACGCGGGAGGCGCAAGGAAAGAAGAATGTTTCGATCTCGATCAATCAGTCGCGCGTACTGTTGCAGGATCAGCATTATGTAGACAAAGTGGCAGAAGTTTTGGAAAAATATCAGGTTCAGCCGGAATTTCTGGAACTTGAACTGACAGAACGGATTTTCCAGTATGACCTCAGCGAATTTGCAGAGACGATGGGACGTCTTAAAAAACTGGGAATCCGCTGGTCGATCGATGACTTTGGTACCGGATTTTCTTCTTTGAATCTTTTGAAAGAACTGCCGGTAGACATTATTAAGATCGATAAGTCGTTTCTGGATGAGACAGAAAGTTCAGAGACCAGTAAGATCATTATCCGCAAAACCGTAGAACTGACACAGGAGCTGGACAAGCATGTGGTCTGCGAGGGTGTTGAGACAGAGGCGCAGGCGAATTATCTGAGAAATATTGCCTGTGATATGGCGCAGGGATATTTGTATGCGAAACCAATGCCAATGAACGAATTTGAAGCACTATTAGACCGGGAGACAGAAAAATGAAGCGAGTATTAAAGGCGGTGATTATTACCGTAATTGTTTTGACGGCAGCTACGGTGGGGATGATATGTTTGTTTCGCAGAAACCAATCGTCCGATACGTTAAGCCTTAACGTTCAAAACGAGCAAAGCGATCAGAATGATAAAAATTCCTATACTCGTGAGATGCAGCAGACCGCTGTTCCACTGGTATTGAACGGCGATCAGAAAAATGTACTGAATTTTGATACCGATCCGGTATATGATGTTGCCAGATCGAAAGAGGCGAGAGATCGACTGGATCGTGTGATCAAGAAAACGGATGCAACACCGGAACATCCGATCATTGCGGCAGATCCGTTCGGAACAAACCGAAACAGCTTCTATTTTTACTTTATAACGCCTTCGGCAAGTATGGTACGCTACCGGATCTGTGTAGAAGATGATTCCATGGCAGATTTTGTCCGCTATGTAGACTGTGGTGAAAAGGGAAATGTATCGAAGATACATGAGTTTATGGTGTTAGGACTGGTTCCCGGATGCACCAATTATATCCAGATTGAACTTCTGAATAAGAAGGGAGAACTCACGGATAAATACCGGTATTCTTATGATGTACCGGCACTTGCCGATGGCGAGGGAATGCCGGTTTCTGTAAAGCAGAATGCTGGAAAAAGTAAGGAACAGGCGGAAAATGGTATTTATTGCCTGCTTCCGTCGGCTGCAAAGAATATTTATCTGTATGATAACCGTGGTGTTTTGCGCGGTGTGATCGATACCGAGGGACAGCATGGACAACGCTTTTACGAAGATACGGATCAATTGTTTTATATGGTAAGCGATACCAAAGTGGCAAAGATATCCGACCTTGGACAGGTGCTTGGAGTGGCACAGATGAAAGGATATTCAAAGATTCTGGATTTTTGTTATGATGGCTATGACAACGTATACTGTCTGACCAGGGAAAAGGGACGGAATGTTTTGGTTTCGGTTTCTTTTTCTACCGGAAAGACCAAAAAAGTCTTTGATTTTACAAAAGGAGTCAAGGTATCTTCGATCTCCAATGCGTCGGGTGGTGGAATTTATGCGGCGTGTGAGAAACCGGCTGGATTGATGCGGATTGACGCACTTACCAGCCAGAAAGCATTGGTACGATATATTCTGGGTACCAAAAAAGCGTGGAAAAAGACGTCGTGGAAGAAAAAAGTAAGTGCGGATGATGTAGTTAAACGATGGGATTTTACGGACACGATACTTCACTTTGATGAGGAAGCGACCAATCAGCTTTCTGCGTATGTACACGATCTGAACAAAGGAACCGGAGTCCGGTTTTCTGTAAGTGATACGGATAAAAAAGCAAGCCAGCTGCAGAATCTGCCTGTAGGAAACACGGACAAAAGTGATGCGTTCACGTATGGTGGACACATGATCATTACCAACCTTGCAAAGGGACAGTATGCAGAATATGATGCCAAAGGAAGAGCCGTAACAGAGTTTTCTTTCGAAGAATCTCTGCAGGCTGTATGTAAACTGAAATTCGAGAATATTTACTTCTGGGATGGCAGGTAATTTGTAAAAAAATATGTTGTTATTATACCGTAATCAGTTGTATAATAATCCATATAAATAATTTTATTCAGGAGGGTATTACAATGAAATTTTTTGTTGACACAGCGAAGATTGAGGACATTAAAAAAGCCAACGATATGGGGGTGATCTGTGGAGTTACAACGAATCCATCGTTGATCGCAAAAGAGGGTGGAAGAAGCCAGGAAGACGTATTGAAGGAGATCGCTTCGATCGTAGACGGACCGATCAGCGGAGAGGTTAAGGCGACTACCGTAGATGCAGAGGGCATGATCGCAGAGGGTAGAGAGATTGCGAAACTTCATGAGAATATGGTTGTTAAGATTCCGATGACAGTAGAAGGATTGAAAGCTACGAAAGTTCTTTCTTCTGAGGGAATCAAGTGCAATGTTACATTGATCTTTAGTGCAAATCAGGCATTGCTCGCAGCACGTGCAGGCGCAGCTTATGTTTCACCATTCCTGGGACGTCTGGATGATATTTCCACACCGGGTATTGATCTGATCCGCGATATTGCTGAGATTTTTGCTGTTCATGACATTGACACAGAGATCATAGCAGCCAGTGTACGTAACCCGATCCATGTTACAGACTGTGCTCTTGCCGGTGCCGATATTGCTACCGTTCCATACGGTGTCATTGAGCAGATGACCAAACATCCTTTGACCGATATTGGTATTGAGAAATTCCAGAAAGATTATATTGCTGTATTTGGCGAATAATTGTGATTGCTTTGGTTGATAACAAAACTATAAATGGTATTGTAAGGAGATTTATATATGAATAAGTTAGAACTTCAGAAGATGGCTGTTGAGGTTCGAAAGGGGATTGTTACAGCAGTACATAGTGCGAAGTCTGGACATCCGGGCGGATCTTTATCAGCAGCAGACATATACACTTATTTGTTTTTCGAAGAGTTAAATATTGATCCGAAAGATCCAAAGAAAGCAGATCGTGACCGTTTTGTCCTCAGTAAAGGACATACGGCACCGGGATATTATGCGACATTAGCCAACCGAGGATTTTTCCCGGTAGAGGATCTGACGACACTTCGTCATGTTGGATCCTATCTGCAGGGACATCCGGATATGAAACATATTCCGGGCGTTGATATGTCCAGCGGTTCTTTGGGACAGGGCATTTCGGCAGCAGTTGGTATGGCACTTTCCGCTAAACTCAGCAATGAGTCATATCGTGTATACACATTGCTTGGTGATGGCGAGATCCAGGAAGGTCAGGTATGGGAAGCTGCGATGTTTGCCGGACACCGGAAACTGGACAATTTTGTAGCGATCGTTGACAACAACGGTTTGCAGATTGATGGAGCGATCGATGATGTGTGTTCTCCATATCCGATCGATGAAAAGTTCAAAGCGTTCAATTTCCATGTGATTGATGTGGATGGACATGATTTTGATGCTTTGAAGGCAGCTTTTGATGAAGCAAAGGCTACCAAGGGACAGCCTACGGCGATCATTGCCAAGACCATCAAAGGAAAAGGAGTATCCTTTATGGAGAATCAGGCAAGCTGGCATGGTACAGCGCCAAATGATGAGCAGTATGCACAGGCAATGGAAGATTTGGAAAAGGAGGCAGCCACATTATGTCAGAAGTAAAGAAGATTGCAACTCGTGAGAGTTATGGAAATGCATTAGCAGAACTTGGTGCAGAGTTTGATAACTTAGTTGTTTTGGATGCTGACTTAGCTGCTGCAACCAAAACCGGTATTTTTAAGAAAGCATTCCCGGAGCGTCATATTGACTGTGGAATTGCCGAGTGCAATATGATGGGAATTGCGGCAGGACTTGCTACAACAGGAAAAGTTCCGTTTGCCAGCTCATTTGCGATGTTTGCAGCAGGCAGAGCCTTTGAACAGGTTCGCAATTCTATTGCATATCCAAAGTTAAATGTAAAGATTGGTGCTACGCATGCCGGAATTTCAGTAGGAGAGGACGGAGCGACCCATCAGTGCAATGAGGATCTGGCTTTGATGCGTGCGATTCCGGGTATGACGGTGATCGTGCCATCTGATGATGTGGAAGCAAAAGCTGCTGTACGTGCCGCATATCTTCACGAGGGACCGGTTTACCTTCGTTTTGGCCGTTTAGCAGTGCCTGTGATCAATGATGTACCAGATTACAAATTTGAGATCGGCAAGGGTGTTGTTTTACGAGAAGGAAAGGACGTTACGATCGTTGCTACCGGATTGCCGGTTGCCAATTGTCTGGAAGCTGCTGACAAACTGGTAGCAGATGGTATTGATGCAAAAGTGATCAATATTCATACGATCAAACCATTAGATGAAGATCTGATCGTAGCAGCAGCAAAAGAAACCGGAAAAGTAGTGACGGTGGAAGAACATTCTGTGATTGGTGGTCTTGGAAGTGCTGTTTGCGATGTACTGTCAGAGAAAGCACCTACACCAGTATGCAAGATTGGTATCAATGATGTATTTGGAGAATCTGGTCCGGCAGTCGAATTGGTTGCAAAGTATGGATTAGATGCACAGAGTATTTATGAAAAGGTAAAGGCATTTGTGAAATAATATTTTGAGTTTTACATGCTTCAATTTATGGGAACACGCTGTGGCGCTATTGAATTGGCGTAGGCGTGTTCTCTTGCTATTAAATTAGGATTCAACAAAAGGAGATGTCATGAAACAGTTTAAGATGAAACCATTTCGTGGTCCGGTAGACATTTGTGTTTCTGTTCCCGGCTCGAAAAGTATTACAAACCGCGCACTGCTGCTGGCAGCACTGACAGAGGGGAAAAGTGTCTTAAAAGGAGTACTTTTCAGTGATGATTCCAGAGTCTTTATGGAAGCTCTTCGCACATTAGGCTATGAGATCGAGGTGGATGAAGATGCGTGTACGGTTACGATCGAAGGGCATGGGACCTGTATCCCTGAGAAGAGTGGCAATGTGTATGTGGGCAGTGCGGGAACTGCGGCCAGATTTCTCACGGCGATGCTGGCGTTGTCCGGAGGGCATTACGAAGTGACATCTTCCGATCAGATGAAGACACGACCAATGAAACCGCTTTTGCTGGCATTGGAAGCGCTGGGTGTTAAATTCAGATATAATGAGAAACCATATGCGTTTCCCTTTACGATACTGGGAAGAGAAGAGAATGATTGCAAGCAGGTATTCCTCAATATTGATGAGAGCAGCCAGTTTCTGAGTGCTCTGCTTTTGAATGGAATCTTCTGCGAAAAAGGATTAAATGTAGAATTAACTGGAAAACGTGATGCAAAAGCGTATGTAAAAATCTCGATGAGAATGATGCGGGAATTTGGATGTGAGATGAGGCAGCTGGGCGAAAACTCTTATGAGATCCTGCCGGGGCAGCACTACCGGGCGCAGACATATCAGATAGAGCCGGATGTGTCCGCCGCGTGCTATTTTTATGCTAGGGCGGCAGTCAACCAGGGACAGGCAAAAGTAAGAGATGTGTTTATGGACAGTATGCAGGGAGATATACAATTTTTACGTGTACTGGAAAAAATGGGATGCACACTAAAAGAAGAAAAAGATGGTGTGCGACTGGAGAACAAGAAAGAACTTACAGGGGTTACCGAGAGACTCAGTGATTTTTCGGATCAGACGATGACATTAGCAGTGGTATGTGCGTTTGCTGCCGGAAAGAGTGTGATAACCGGCGTGGGACATATCCGACGACAGGAATCGGATCGACTGCATGGCATTTATAGTGAACTGACCCGGCTGGGTGTTTCCTGCTGTGAGACAGAAGATGGTATTGAGATCGTGCCGGGGGGCTTTGTGTGTGATAAAGAACATCCGGTTGTGATACAAACATATGAAGATCACCGCATGGCGATGGCATTTGCGATTGCCGGAACCAAATTGGAAGGCGTTGTAATTGATGACCCGATGTGTTGCAGAAAAACGTTTGAGAATTACTTTGAAATATTGACAAATCTAGATTTAAGTTTAGAATAGAATACAACATGGTTACAAATGGAAATGGAGGAAACATGAAGAAGATAGTTGAACAGTTAAAGGAAGTAGTGAAAAAAGGATTTGCAGAGGCAGGCTATGATGAAAAGTATGGTATGATCTCAGTATCCAACCGTCCTGATCTTTGCCAGTACCAGTGCAATGGTGCTATGGCAGCGGCGAAAGAGTATAAAAAGGCGCCGATCATGATCGCGAATGATGTTGTTTCAAAACTCAGTGAAGAATCGGTATTTAGCAAGATAGAAGCCGTGAACCCTGGTTTTATCAATATTACGCTCAGTGGAGAATTCCTGGCTGATTATGCCGGACAGATGGCAAACGAAGAGCGATTTGGTGTGGAATTGCCAGAGGAAACGAAAACGATCGTGATCGATTACGGCGGACCAAATGTAGCAAAACCATTACATGTAGGTCATCTGCGTTCTGCGATCATTGGAGAAAGTGTGAAGCGCATCTGCCATTTTATGGGGAATCACACGATCGGAGATGTTCATCTTGGAGACTGGGGACTTCAGATCGGACTGATCATCCGGGAATTGATGGAAAGACAGCCGGAACTGCCTTATTTTGACGATGACTATCAGGGCAAATATCCAGAAGAAGCGCCTTTTACAATTTCAGATCTGGAGCAGATCTATCCATATGCCAGTGCATATTCCAAAGAACATGAAGATTATCTGCTGGAAGCGCAGGGAATCACGGCAAAACTGCAGGATGGACATCGGGGATACCGTGCACTGTGGCAGCATATCCTGAATGTTTCGATTGCCGACCTTAAAAAGAACTATGACAGTTTGAATGTGTTCTTTGATCTCTGGAAAAAGGAAAGCGATGTTCAGTCGTTTATTCCGGATATGGTAGAGAAGATGAAAAAAGATGGTGTTGCCCATATGAGCGAGGGTGCGCTGGTTGTAGATATTAGTGAAGAGACTGATAAAAAAGAACTGCCACCATGCCTGATCGTCAAATCCAATGGCGCTTCTTTGTATGCGACAACGGATCTGGCTACGATCGTGGAACGTGAGGAATTATTTCATCCGGATCAGATCATTTATCTGGCAGATAAAAGACAGTCCCTGCATTTTACACAGGTATTCCGTACGGTGAAGAAAGCCGGGATCACAAGACCGGAGGTAAAACTGAACTTCATTGGATTTGGTACGATGAACGGCAAAGATGGAAAACCATTTAAAACAAGAGATGGTGGTGTGCTCCGGTTACAGACATTGCGTGAGCAGATCAATGAAGAAGTATACAAAAAGATGATGGAGAACCGGGATTATCCAGAAGAAGAAGCAAGAGAGATTGCAGCAAAAGTAGGTCTTGCAGCATTAAAATACGGAGATCTTTCCAATCAGGCTTCAAAAGATTATATCTTTGATATTGAGAGATTTGCATCCTTTGAGGGAAATACCGGACCATATATTCTTTACACGATTGTCCGTATCAAGTCTTTGATCGCAAAGTACCGGGATCAGGGCGGCGTAGTCGAAGAGAATTCAGCATTCCTGCCACCGGTCAGTGAAAGTGAGACGGGAGTTTACCTTACCCTGAGTAAATTTTCTGATATGATAGAGACGGCATATGAAGAACTGGCACCACATAAGATCTGTCAGTATATTTATGAGCTTTCAGAGGCGTTTAATCATTTCTATCATGAAACAAAGATTCTGGCAGAAGAAGATGCAGCAAGAAAAGCGTCCTATCTGCAATTGATCACATTAGTACGAAAAGTATTGGAACAGTGTATTGATCTTCTGGGCTTTGAGGCACCGGAGAAAATGTAGAAAGGTTGTGGCGATGTGTTTGTTGGCCGTGAAAAAGAACGGATTGCACTGACAAAGTACTATAAACAAGAGGGCTCGGCTGTTGTAGTGGTCTACGGAAGAGAAGGAATTGGGAAGACAACTCTGCTCAAAGAGTTTTTACAGAACAAGCCCTTTGTATATTATCAAGCAAGAGAACTATCGCGGGAAGAACAGTATCATTATTTTGAACAGAAACAAAACGAATTGATGACGCGTATCCAGACATCTTCGTCAAAATTGTGTTTTGTGATCGATGAATTTGATCTGATGCAAAAGGGAAATAAAGAATTTCTGGATGACCTCCAGAAATTCTATGCAGCGATCCAGGGGAAAAATGTATTGATGATCCTTACGAGTTCCTGTATTTCCTGGGTGGAGCATCAGATGGCGGATCAATTTGGCAAATGGATGGAACATGTTGCGGAGACGATCAAACTTCAGGAGTTTTCATTTATGGAAATGGTGGATCGTTTCCCGCAGTGCAGCACCAAAGACTGCATTGCGATTTATTCGATTTTAGGCGGCGTTCCCGCGTATCTGGCACATTGGGATCCGCAGGACAGCATTCGGCGCAATGTGATCCGTCTGATCCTGGATGATAAGGGGATCCTTCACAAGGAAGCAGGACGGTTTTTAAAGACGTCTCTTCGCGAACTTCCATTTTACAACACGATCCTGTCCGTGCTGGCAGAAGATGAGCCAAAACTGAATTATCTTTATCAGCGTACGGGATTCAGCAGAGCGAAGATCTCTGTATATATAAAGAATCTTACGCAGATGGATGTGGCAGCAAAAATACATTCCTTTCAACCGGAGAACGGTCAGATCGGAAAAAAAGGACTGTATGAGATCCGTGACCATTTTCTGGCATTCTGGTACAAACTGGTCTATCCGAATCTGTCAGAGCTTAGTCTTATGACTCCGGAAAAATTTTACGAACAGTATATCAAAGACGCAATGGATGAAGTGGAGAGAAAGACATATGGCAGGGTGTGTCAGGAGTTTATGGACCTGATGAACCAATATGGACGCCTGCCACGGACATTTGGCCCATTTGCGGGATATTTTGGCAAAGAAGGAGATGTGCCGTTAGTTGCTGTCGATGATACCGGAATGTTGATGGTGGGGGATTGCTATTGGCAGAATAAGCCGTATGATACACAGAATTTTAAAGAACTTCTGAAAGCGGGAAGTCAGTTAGGCAAAGATGCCGACTACTATTATTTATTTTCAAAAGAAGGATTTTCCTCAGACTTTGCTGTTATGGCAAGCCAGATGAATAATATCGAATGTATTGATTTGGAGGATATGTAGTTATGAACAAAGAAACAGCACAACTTATCATGTATGGAAATCTGGGAGAGGACAGTATACTTAAAAATCTTGGAAATTTATATGCCAACGATACAATGCCAAAAGAGCAGCAGATCCGTGGTATTTATGACGAGATCTACCGTCTTTTGGATCTGGCTACCAAATATGGATTTGACCAGAATTTGTGGCAGTGCTATATTGCGTACATTCTGGCAACAAATGAAAATCCGTTCAGCATTATCTGTGAGACAGTCGGAGCCGCAGAAAATGCTTCGGTAAATGAAATTGTAAAAAAAGATATGGAAGTATTTTACCGTTTATTCCATTTTGATTTTCAGGCATGGGAAGAAAAACTTTCGGTATCCTGCTTTTCTATTTTACAGAACTATCATTCGATGGCAAAGGCAGAAAACACATACAATAAAAGTGTCAGTGAAAAAGTAAAGGAGCTTCGCTGCAATTTGCTGGATGCCAAAGATGGAAATGATTTCTTCCGGATCGTAACGGATTTCTATCGCAATTATGGTGTTGGTAAATTTGGATTAAACAAAGCATTTCGTGTCACACATGAGGGCGAAAAGATGGTTTTAGCGCCGATCACACACACCAGTGATGTACAGCTGGAGCATTTGATCGGTTATGAGACACAGAAACAGCAGTTGATTGATAATACAGAAGCTTTTGTAGAAGGAAGACCAGCCAATAACTGTCTGCTCTACGGAGACAGTGGAACCGGCAAATCAACCTGCATCAAAGCGATCTTAAATAGATATTATGATCAGGGTCTGCGGCTGATCGAAGTATATAAGCATCAGTTTCAGGATCTTTCCACCATTATTGAACAGGTGAAAAACCGCAACTATAAGTTTATTATTTATATGGATGACCTTTCCTTTGAGGAATTTGAGATTGAGTATAAATATCTGAAAGCAGTGATCGAGGGTGGATTGGAAGTTAAACCGGACAATGTATTGATCTATGCGACTTCGAACCGGCGTCATCTGATCCGTGAAACCTGGAGTGACCGCTCGGATATGTCTCAGGACGAATTGCACCGTTCAGACACGATGCAGGAGAAGTTGTCATTGGTAGCACGATTTGGTGTCAGCATCAACTTTATGCGGCCGCAGAAAAAAGCATTTGATGAGATCATTCTTGGACTGGCAAAGGAAAATCCGGAGATCACATTGAGTGAAGAGGAGATCTTAATGCAGGCGAATGCCTGGAGCATTCGCAATGGCGGTTATTCCGGCCGTGTTGCAGAACAGTTTATCACCCACTTAAAATCCATAAGTAAATAAGGATGTCAAGGGGAGAAAGGGTTACGAAAAGGAGATATGTTTCAAAAATTTTATCCGGACTATCGGGCAGACAGTACTTACCAGATTGATTTTCAGGACTGGTATGAAAAAGGAATCCGGGGAGTGCTTTTTGACATTGATAACACGTTAGTGGAACATGGCAAGCCGGCTACGGACAGAGCGATTGCTTTATTTGCCCATTTAAAAGAGCTGGGACTTGCTACGTGCCTGATCTCGAACAACAAAGAAAAGCGGGTAAATCAGTTTAATGAGCAGATCCAGACCCATACCGTGATCAATGCACATAAGCCATCGAAGAAAGGCTACCAGATGGCGATGGAGAAAATGGGGACGGATCCAACGAATACACTTTTTGTCGGAGACCAGCTGTTTACCGATGTGTGGGGAGCGAAACGACTGGGAATTCCTACGATCCTGGTAAACCCGATCGACAAAAAAGAAGAGATTCAGATTGTTTTAAAGAGGCGGCTGGAATGGATTGTTCTGGCAGAATATGAAAGGCGAAAAAGAAAATGAATCAAAAATGGCGTGAAATATTAGAAGAACAGTCTTTGGATGGGATTTTACTGACAGATCCGGCAAATATGGCTTACTTTGCCGGATTTACCGGAGAGGGATATGTCCTTTTTAGCAAGGCTCATGCCTATGTAGTAACGGACTCCCGGTATACGATCGCAACCAGGCAGCAGTGTCCGGAATTTGAAGTGATCACTTATGGTAGTGGCGGCTACTATCAGACACTGATCGATGAGATGAAAGAGCAGTCAGCAAAACGCCTCGGATTTGAAGACAAGATCATGACGGTGGAAGAGTATCAAAAGATTGAAAAACAATTGGAGAATTTTTCTGTAGAATTGATCCCGTTGGGAGCTGCCTTGCAAAAGTGCCGTCAGATCAAGAGCGCGGCAGAAATCGCTAAGATCAAAAAAGCAGAGGCGATTGGTGATCTGGCATTTGAACAGATTTTGAAAGAAATCCGGGAAGGCATGACCGAAAAGGAAGTGGCTGCCAGACTTGAGTATCATATGAAGCGGGCAGGAGCAGACGGTCTTAGCTTTGACACGATCGCTGCCAGTGGGGTTCATTCAGCGATGCCGCATGCGGTTCCGACTGACAAAAAGCTGTGCCGGGGAGATTTTCTTACGATGGATTTCGGATGTTTGTATCAGGGGTACTGTTCTGATATGACAAGGACGGTGGCAGTAGGAGAGGCATCGGAAAAGCAAAAGCAAGTCTACCATATCGTCAAAGCGGCACAGGAAAAAGCGTTATCCGGGATCCGGCCGGGAATGACAGGAAAAGAAATTGATGCACTGGCAAGAAATGTGATCGCAGAGGCCGGATATGGCGAATATTTTGGACATGCACTAGGACATTCGGTAGGAAGAGAAATTCATGAATCTCCGAATTTTTCACCGAGGGAAGATCAGATCATACAACCGGGGATGGTGATCACGGTGGAGCCGGGAATTTACATTAAGGATGAATTTGGTGTCCGGATCGAAGATGTCGTTGTGATCACGGAGGATGGATGCGAAAATATTACACATTCCAGAAAAGATTTAGTGGTAATCGAAGGATAAGGAGGTAGACGATGAGACCTAACATATGTGTTCCGATTGTAGCAACTGAGATGGGGTCGATCCTTGAGCAGGCAGAAAAAATCCAGGCACTGGATGTTCAGATGGTCGAGTGGCGCTTGGATTTCTTTGCCGGTGAGCAGGATCAGATTTTGGAAGTGATCCGGAAATTAAAGAATATATTACAAGACAAAGAACTGATCGTGACACTGCGGACCAGATGGGAAGGCGGCGAAGAGGAAGGCAGCCGTTTTTCTTATTTCGCATTGGTTGAAGAAATTTTAGCGCAGGGGACGGCTGATTATGTTGATATTGAGATCGAACGGGATGAGACACAGTGTAGACAGCTCAATGAGAAGTATGCAGGCAGTGTGACAAAGACGATCGGATCTTATCACAATTTTGACAGCACTCCGTCGGAAGAACAGATCATAGCGAAGCTGCAAAAGGCAAAAACGTTGGGCTGTGATGTTGGAAAGGTCGCTGTGATGCCTGCCGGCAAAGACGATGTGGAGTGCTTATTATCAGCGACGGCGAAGATGAAGGAGAGCGAGCCGGAATATCCGATCATCACGATGTCGATGGGAGAATTGGGAAGATCTACCAGACTGTATGGAGGACTTTATGGTTCTTTCGTTTCTTTTGGAGCATTCGGCAATGGGTCTGCCCCTGGACAGGTGCAGGTATCGGAAATGCAGAAGGTTTTTGATAAGATCTACAGCGGAAAGAAGCACATCATTCTCATTGGATTTATGGGAGTCGGCAAGTCTACGATCTCAAAGGAGATTAAGCACTGGTCCGGAAAACCGGAGATCGACACCGATCAGTGGATTGAGGAAAAAGAAGGACGCAGCATCAAGGAAATCTTTGCCAAAGAAGGAGAAGAATACTTCCGCAAACTGGAAACGGATATGATCGATGAACTTGGGCTGATGAAGCCGTCGATCGTGTCCTGTGGGGGCGGAATGGCTCTTCGTGAGATCAATGTGAGAAAACTGCAGGCATTAGGAGAAGTTGTACTTTTGACCGCAGAGCCGGAAACCATTTTGCAAAGAGTGTCCGGCAGTGATACAAGACCGCTGCTTCAGGGCAGGATGAATGTAGAGGCAATTTCGGAACTCATGGATCAGCGCAGACCGTTTTATGAGCGCGCAGCCACCGTGAAGATCCAGACGGATCATCGGATGATCAGCGATATTGCAAAAGAAATACTTGAAAAATGCTGCTAAATATAATAAAATTAAAAAAGATATGTACGAATTTAAATGTCGTTTAGGCGACGGAAAGAGAGGAAAGTATGGTATCAGCAGGAGATTTTAGAAATGGTTTGACAATAGAGATTGATGGAACTGTATATCAGATCATCGAGTTCCAGCATGTTAAACCTGGTAAAGGAGCGGCTTTTGTACGTACCAAATTGAAAAATGTTGTAGATGGTGGTGTGGTTGAGAAGACATTCCGTCCACAGGAAAAATATCCACAGGCTCATATAGATAAAAAAGAGATGCAGTATTTATACAATGATGGTGAGATGTACAACTTCATGGACAATGAAACATATGAGCAGATCGCTTTGACAGAAGAAGCAGTTGGCGATTCCATGAAATTTGTAAAAGAAAATGACAATGTTAAGATGGTATCTTACAAAGGAAACATTTTCGCAATCGAGCCACCGATGTTTGCTGAGTTGGAAGTTACGGAGACAGAGCCAGGCGTAAAAGGTGATACAGCTACTAACGTTACCAAGCCAGCTACGGTTGAGACAGGTGCACAGGTTGCAGTACCGATCTTCGTAAACCAGGGTGACAAGATTCAGATTGACACTCGTACCGGCGAATATTTGAAGAGACTTTAATTCTTAAATTTTCAGAAGATGACCTGCCTGGACATGCTGTCCGGGAGAGGTCATTTTCTTTTCTGTCAGGAGGCGTACCATGATGAACAACTCATTGCGGCAAAACATTGAAGATCAGATCGTAGAAGCGCAGCTGAAACTGGGATACGCAAAAGAAACGGTCCGGCTATATTATATGCCGGAGACGATCCGGACATTGTGGGGAGACGGTTCGCTACAGGATGTGATCCCGGTATTGGAAAAAGAAATGCCGGAATTTGAGTACCGGATTTCAGCGGGGCGTCTGGAGATCCAGATCCCGGATGATTATGTGGAATATGTACATAAAGAAAAAGTACCATCTGAGTTTTTGAAAGCATTTATCCATGTGTTTCAAACCGACCATCACTGCGACAAAGAACAGTTAGAGGCAGTATTTGCAAAGTTCAGTGATCATTATCAGTGCCACAAAGTGCCGGAGAGTGCCGGATTTGATTATGTATTGTATTTTGAGGATCCACAGATCGACCCTTATTATTACTGCATCAAAGAAGAGATGAATCACACGATCTATCATCGGTTTTTAAAAGCAGACTATGAAAAGCTTCTTGCATAGTTGATTAGTTATAGTCAAAAACTATAACTAATCATTTTTATTTTGTACTATACCATAGTAAACCGATATGATATAATGCAATTACAAAATAAAAAACAAGCAATCACACATTGCAGAAATGAGGTATAGAGATATGAGTAAAAAGACAAGAGCAGAAAGAAATTTAAAATTTGAAACATTACAGTTACACGTTGGACAGGAAAATCCGGATCCGGTTACTGATGCCAGAGCAGTTCCGATCTACCAGACATCATCCTATGTATTCCGCAACAGCGAGCATGCTGCAGCAAGATTTGGTCTGTCAGATGCAGGAAACATTTATGGAAGATTGACCAACCCGACCGAGGATGTATTTGAACAGCGTATTGCAGCACTGGAAGGCGGTGTGGCAGCATTGGCAGTTGCATCCGGAGCAGCAGCAATTTCCTACACGATCCAGAATCTGGCACACAACGGAGATCACATTGTAGCAGCAAAGAATATCTACGGTGGAACTTACAACCTGCTGGCACACACATTGCCAGAGTATGGTATCACAGCTACTTTTGTAGATCCTGAGAACTTTGATGAGATCCGTGCAGCCGTACAGGAAAACACAAAAGCAATCTTTATTGAGACTCTCGGAAATCCAAACTCAGATGTAGTAGATATTGAGAGCATTGCTGCCATTGCACATGAAAACAAAATTCCATTGGTGATTGACAATACCTTTGCAACACCATATCTGGTAAGACCAATTGAGTATGGCGCAGACATTGTTGTTCATTCCGCAACAAAGTTCATTGGTGGTCATGGTACAACAATCGGTGGTGTTATCGTAGACAGTGGTAAATTTGACTGGGAAGGAAGCGGTAAATTTGCTTCTCTTACCGAACCAAACCCAAGTTATCATGGTATCAGCTTTACAAAGGCAGTAGGACCAGCAGCATTTGTTACGAAGATCCGTGCGATCCTTCTGCGTGACACAGGTGCTACGCTTTCTCCATTCCATGCATTTATCTTCCTTCAGGGTCTTGAGACATTGTCTCTGCGCGTAGAAAGACATGTATCGAATGCTTTGAAAGTAGTAGAATATCTGAACAACCATCCACAGGTTGAAAAGGTAAATCATCCAGCCGTTTCCGATGATCCAAAACAGCAGGAACTTTATAAGAAATATTTCCCAAATGGCGGTGGTTCTATCTTTACCTTTGAGATCAAAGGGGATGACAAGAAAGCAAAAGAATTTATTGACAATTTGGAATTGTTCTCATTGCTTGCAAACGTTGCCGATGTAAAATCTCTGGTAATTCACCCAGCCAGCACAACACATTCCCAGTTGAACGAGGAAGAACTGGCAGATCAGGGAATCAAGCCAAATACGATCCGTTTGTCCATCGGTACAGAAAATATCGATGATATTATCGAAGATCTGGAAGAGGCATTCAAAGCCGTTCAGTAATCAGAGAATGATTGACAGAACTAAGAGAATATGCTAGTTTTTTAGTAATTGATCCATAATAAAAGAAAATGAGGTTTTATTTATGACTTTTACAGAAGAACAGTTAGAGCGGTATTCTCGTCATATAATTTTAAAAGGAGTCGGAGCAGCAGGACAAAAGAAGCTATTGTCTTCAAAAGTACTGGTAATCGGTGCTGGAGGTCTTGGTTCTCCGGCTCTTATGTATTTGGCGGCTTCCGGGATCGGAACGATTGGAATTATGGACGGGGATCGCGTTGATATGTCGAATTTACAGCGTCAGATTATTCATGATACGGACAAAGTGGGAGAGTGGAAGGTGACATCTGCAGCAGAGTCGATCGGACGGATGAACCCGGACGTGCACACGATCCTGTACAAAGAACGTGCGACCGCAGAGAATCTGCCGGATATTCTGCCGGAATACGATTTTGTGATCGATGCGGTAGACAATTTTGCAGGCAAGTTTTTGATCAACGATGCCTGTGTACTGGCAAAAAAACCATTCTGTCATGCCGGGGTTCGTGGATTTTACGGACAGCTGATGACCTATGTGCCGGGGCAGGGACCGTGTTACCGGTGTGTCTTTGAGGAAATTCCGGAAGGAGGGGACATCGATAGCTGCTCGCAGGCGGGAATTTTAGGAACGATGCCGGGGATTCTCGGGACGATGCAAGCGCTGGAAGCACAAAAATATATCCTGGGAGTCGGAGAACTGATGACAGGAAAAATGTATACCTTTGATGCGGCGACCATGAAGACGAGGATCATACCGTTGCAGGAACCGGCAAAACACTGCAAAGTCTGTGGCGAACATCCGGTTATTACCAGTTTGTTGCCGGAAAATTATGAAGTTCAGAATAGTTGTGCCATTCAGGAGGCGAAGAGGGGGAACATAAGTTGACGTTACAACAGCTTAGATATGTGATCACGGTGGCCAACAGTGGCTCGATGAACGAGGCAGCGAAGGAGTTGTTTATTTCGCAGCCGAGTCTGTCAAATTCAATAAAAGAATTGGAAAAAGAACTGGGATTTGATATTTTTATCCGTTCCAACCGCGGCATTCTGGTGACGCCGGAAGGAGAAGAGTTTTTAGGATATGCCAGACAGGTCACAGAGCAGTTCCGCCTTTTAAGCAACCGTTACATTGAAAAAGAGGCAAAAGAAAAGTTTAGTGTGTCCATGCAGCATTACTCATTTGCGGTCAAAGCTTTTGTAGAGATGGTAAAACAGGCAGGAATGGAAAATTATGAGTTCGCGGTATATGAAACCAAGACATTTGAAGTGATTGAAAATGTCAGAGACTTTAAAAGTGAACTTGGCATTCTGTATATGAGTGAATTTAATGAAAAAGTGCTGGACAAGATCCTGCGTGAAAATCAGCTTAAGTTTACTGAACTGTTTACCTGCAACACATATGTATATCTGCGTTCCGGTCATCCGCTGGCAGACCGGGATACGCTGTCGATGAAAGATCTGGAGCCGTATCCGTGTCTGGCATTTGACCAGGGTAAGAACAACTCTTTTTATCTTGCAGAAGAAATGAAAAGCACCTATGATTACCAAAGGATCATCAAGGCAAATGATCGTGCGACGATGTTAAATCTGATGACAGGGCTGGATGCGTATACGCTTTGCTGTGGCATTATATGTGATGAACTCAATGGGGATGATTCGCTGGCGATCCCATTGGAAGAGAGTGAAAATCTGCGGATCGGTTATATTAGCAGGAGCGGAGCGACGATCAGCCATCTGGGGCAGATATATTTGGATGAACTGATGAAATACCAACAGGAATATTTATAAGATCATGGCATACGTTGGAGTAAAGACCCAAAGGGAGTGATCGTTTGGAGAGCCAGTCGATCTTTATATTCACCTGGGATGATCGTCAGGAACATCTGCAGAAGATGTTAGAAGCAAAAGGACATTTGATAATAAAAGAAAAACGATATATACCGGGGGCGTACTCATGGATCCTGCTTCCGGTACCAAAGACTGAGGAATACTTAAAGACTTTATATCCCCAATTAAAAAAGGGACAAGGAGTCGTTGGGTGGGGAATTCCTCAGTCTTTTTTGGATAAAGGAAAACAAGATGGAATTCTCTTTGCGGACTATAACACAAGTTCCTATGTGGTGGAGGAAAATGCAAAATTGACAGCAGAAGGCATTATTCTGGAGGCAATGAAACAGGGGGATGCAGGAATTGAGAACCGTTTTTCAGTGGTAACAGGCTTTGGAAGATGTGGAAAAGCCCTGGCGGCAAAATTGCAGTCGATGGGGAGCGTTGTGCTGGTAGCGGATCGAAAGGAACAAAAAAGAGAAGAGGCAGAGAAACAGGGGTATCTATCCTGTAATCTGGAACAGGTAAAGGAATGGATCGGAAAATGTGATTTTTTGTTTAATACCATTCCGGCCCCCGTGATCGGAGTGCCGGTACTCGATCAGGTCAGGGAAAAAACAATTCTTTTTGATATTGCTTCTAAGCCCGGTGGCATTGATTTTGATTACTGCAAAAAAAGGAAGATAAAAGCAGATATCTATCCGGGATTGCCAGGAAAATATGCACCAAAAAGAGCGGCTGAAATATTATTAAAAGTAATAGAAGAAACCATATCAGGCAGGTAGGCCATGAGCAAAAAAAACATTGGATTCGCAATTACGGGATCGTTTTGCACACATGAAAAAATAAAGGCTTCAGTGACAGAACTGGTAGAAAAGGGGAACAAAGTCACTCCTATATTTTCGTTCTCTGCCCAGACTGTGAACTGCCGTTTTGGAAATGCTGTGGAATTTACCAGAGAAATCGAGAGTATTACAGGAGAAAAGGGAATATATTCGATTCCGGAGGCGGAAGTTGTCGGACCGAAAAACTTGTTTGACATCTTGATCATTGCTCCGTGCACCGGGAATACGATGGCAAAATTGCAGGCGGGTATCACAGACACACCGGTTTTGATGGCAGCGAAAGCACACATTCGAAATAATAAGCCACTATTGATCTCGATGGCCACCAACGATGCCCTGGGAGCTAACTTTAAAAATATTGCCTGCTTGATCAATACGAAGAATATTTATTTTGTACCGTTTTTTCAGGATGATTACCAAAAGAAACCAAAATCCATGGTTGCCGATCTGTCCCTGATCCCAAAGGCGATGGAACATGCGCTTAATGGGGTACAGCTGCAGCCGGTTGTCTTAGCACCGAAATAAAAGAAAACCTTCTCTTCTTTCTGCGTGGATGGAAGAGAAGGTTTATTTTTAAAGAGAAATTGTCACTTTGTATTTTTTAAAAAAATAATCCAATTGCAGTAAATAGGCGATCATCTGCGGGCCGGCCATCAGCTGGCCATACCATGGAGAACCATAGTCCTTTCCCAGAGCGAGAAATTTTTCTACCTCTTTTTCATCCAATAATTCACAGAGGGGACTTCCCTGCGCTAATACTTCTTTCAGACGTCCGGACAGGAGAGTCTCGTAATACGGATGATACGTTTTCGGATACGGACTTTTTTTTCGGAACAGGATGCCGTCAGGCAGCAGCCCTTTACAGGCCTGGCGAAGTACATTTTTGACGACACCATATTGGGCTTTCATTTCCCATGGAATATTAAATACATATTGGACAAGAGTTTTGTCGGCAAAGGGAACTCTGGCTTCCAGACCGGAGTACATGCTGGTCCGATCCATGCGGTTTAGAAGTGTCTGCATAAAAAATCGTATGTTCAGATAGCCGATACGGCGGCGGTTGGCTTCGGTCTCATTTTCCTCCGGTAAAACCGGAATTTCACTGACTGCTTTGTCATACACTTCGGCGACATAGTCTTCCATGTGCAGCTGTGAGATCAGTTCTTTTGAGAGCAGCTGTTTCCTTGGCTCAAGAGACGGCGTCCATGGAAATGTGCCGGCCGATAACATTTCTTCCCGATGAAACCAGGGGTATCCGCCAAACACTTCATCGGCACATTCACCGGTCAGCACCACTTTGTGGCTTCGACTCACCTTTTTGCAGAAATACAAAAGAGAAGAGTCAATATCTGCCATGCAGGGAAGGTCATGGGCGTCGACAGAGGCAGTGAGCAGATCTGCCTGCATTTTATTACTGCATTCCAGATAATGATGATCGGATCCTAAGTATTCTACCATTTGCTCGACATAAGGGCGGTCCTGGGAAGGCTGAAATGAATTTGCTTTGAAATATTTATCGTTCTCCGTAAAATCAAACGAGTATGTGGTAAGTTGTCTGCCCTGCTTTTTCAGTGCCTTTGCACAGACGGCGGAAACGACGCTGGAATCTACACCTCCGGAGAGGAATGTGCAGATTGGAACGTCCGATACCATTTGCCGTTCGATGGCGTCTTTGACTAAAAAGGATACTTTTGCAATGGTTTCCTCATAGGAGTCAAAATGAGGTTCGCTTTTTAAACGGAAATAAACCGTTTCCTTTTCTCCATAAGGACTGATGCAGCGATAGGTGCCGGGCAGAACTTCATAACATCCTTTCAAAACGCCACAGCCGGGGCTGTGAGCCGGACCCAGTGACAAGAGTTCATTTAAGCCTTTTTGATCTAATACGGCGTGGATGCCGGGATAACAGAACAATCCTTTCAATTCAGAGGCAAAAATAAGTGTGCCATCGTGATAGGTATAAAACAAAGGCTTGACGCCAAAAGGATCCCGGTACAGTGTCAGTGTGTTGTGCCGCTCATCATATATAGCTATGGCAAAAATGCCATCTACTTTCTCAATAAAATCAATTCCAAAAGTAAGATAGGATAAAAGCAGCAATTCGGTGTCGGAGGTAGTCTTTGGAATGACATCGTGAGACAATAGTTCTTTTTTTAACTGCTCCTGATTATAGATCTCTCCATTATAAACAATATGATACGAGTAGCCGTCCAGATCCTGACGCATTGGCTGCTGTCCGCCGGTCAGATCAATGATGGAAAGACGTGTGTGCGAAAGTCCGCAATGGTTTTGCAGGACGCTGTTATGTTCATCCGGCCCCCGATGATATAGTTTTTTTTGCATATCATCCAGAATTTTCTCATAGTATGTTCGACAAGTCATAAAGTCATCTTTAGAATTATAAAAACCAGCAATGCTGCACATAAATTTTTTCCTTTCCCTGAAAATATACTTGATAATTTTATACTAGATTATGTATAATAATGGTTGTTTATACGCATAAATTTGGAAATGTAAAAAGAGG
Source organism: uncultured Eubacterium sp. (assembly GCA_934316925.1). Lineage (GTDB taxonomy): Bacteria > Bacillota > Clostridia > Lachnospirales > Lachnospiraceae > Eubacterium_F. Next base: position 29,745 of record CAKREC010000011.1, on the reverse strand, counting down.
AAGGCAGGGAGCAGCTATGAAAAGAGCGATTGCCCTCATTTTAACGATAAACTTGATTTTGGTATGCTGCACGGCATGTGGCAAAACGGCGGACGAAGTATTAAAAAAAGAATATACCAGAGCAGAAAAAGTGGAGTACGACAGTACGCTGCTTACCGTGGCTTTTTTACAGACTGGTAGTGGATCTGCTTGGGACTCGGTCAATACCGATAATTTTAAAGCTACGTTCTCCGAGACAAAGGGTTACAATTTTATATATATTGACTGCAAGTCTGATGCCAAGCGGCAGATGCGTTATTTTCGGGATCTGATCGCACAGGAGGTCCCTTATATCATTGTGGATCCTGTAGTAGCAACGGGTTGGGAGACGGCTCTTGCGGATGCAAAAGAAAAAAATATTACGGTGATCTTTTCGGACCGCGAAGTGGATGCAGATCCTTCCCTGTACAAGTTCTGGGTGGGATCTGATTCTGAAGAAGAAGGACGTGATGCATGCAGTCATCTGGCGTCTTATTTTGAAGCGCAGGGAGAGAGTGATAAAGAGGTTAAAATAGCGATCATTGAAGGAACCGAGGGCTCTTCGAAGACCATTGCCCGAACCAAAGGAATTGAGAGTGAGGCAAAAGAGAACCACTGGAATATTGTGGCGAAAGCATATGGTAAATATAATCAGGGAGATGGCCGTGAGGCAATGCAGAATATCTTGAAAACGACGACTGATTTCAATGTACTGATCGCAGAAAATGATGATATGATGATCGGTGCGATGAAAGCGTTGGATGAAGTTGGGATTACTTATGGTGTGGATGGTAAAGTGGCTACGGCATCTTTTGATTCTACGAGAAGTGCTTTTAATATGATGCTGAACAAACAATTGATCGTGTCGGTTGAGTGCAATCCGTTCACTGCTTTGACAATTGAAAATACGATGGTCGCGTTGCAGCGGAAAGAAAGCATCGACAGTAAACAGTATATGCCAGAGTCTGTATATATGTATGATGATGCCAAGTTATATGTCGCAAACCGACGTTATTAAGGATGGATGAGGAAACATGAAATTTTCATTGAATAAAAAAATTTTATCATTGTTTATCAGTTTTACTATATTGCTCAGTTTTTTGAGTGTGGTGGTAAGCTATCGAAATTTCATACACAGTACGGAAAACTCATTATCTTCAACAGCCAATACGCTGGCGGAGACATGTGTTCTCTTTTTGGATAACACAAAGTTGCAGAATTATATTCAGACCAATGAGCGGGATGATTATTATTATGAATTGTGGAATCGTTTATATGATTTCCGAAACACCAATAACAATATTACACAGTTGTCAATCGTATGGTTTGATGATGAAGGATGCCATTATGTAGTAGATACCGAGATTTGCGAAGACGGAGCTATGCTGGGTGATGTTGCCCCATTGAATACATATCAGGAGCAGCGTAAGGATGCGCTGATTGCCGGAGACAACATTGACTATATTTCTTATGCCAACCAGATCATTATTTACCGGCCGGTCTATTCTTCTTACAATATTCCGCTGGGCTATGTTGTGATCGGAATGTCCGTAAAGGAAGCAGAGCGGGCACAGTTGAATTATCTGATCCAGTTGGTTGTGATCGTAGCGATGTTGGCGTGCATTATTGCGGTATTTTTTATCTGGTTGTTCCGGCGCATCATCGTGAATCCGATCAATCTGTTGACAAAGGCGACTGCCAATTATGAGGAGATGTTTGAGTCGACGGAGTGTTCTCCTCTTTCCGGTCTTAAGATCAAGACGGGAGATGAGATTGAACAATTGTTTCATGCCTTGAAAAAGATGGAGGCAGATCTATTGCATTCTTCCAATGACCTGGCAGTTGCAACGTGGAACAGCTATCACGACAGTATGACGCAGCTTTTTAACAAGCGGTATCTGGAAGAGTGCCAGGGGCATTTTGAGGGACAGAAAAGCCTTGGGGTTATTTATTTTGACGTGGATAATCTGAAAAAGATGAATGATATATGTGGTCATGAGTGCGGGGACGAAGTGATCACTAAGACTGCGGATTTTGTTCGGAAATATACCCGTGAAGGGGGCGCTGGTTTCCGAATGGGTGGAGATGAATTTATGCTTCTGGTGGTCAATACATCCGAAAATGAGATGGAACAGCTCGTAACCGTGATGAAGGCGGACAAGGATACAACACTTAGTCGGCCGGAACAAGAAGTCCAGTGCCGGATCGCGATCGGCCACGCATTTGGGGCAAAGAATTATAAGCTCGAAACTTTGATGAGCGAGGCAGACGCCAATATGTTCCTTGATAAAAAGAGCCACCGATAAAACGGTTTGCAAAAATATTCATAAAAAAAGAAGTTCATGTGTATCAGAAGATCGCGTGCTGCGCGTTCCTTTGATACGGATGAACTTCTTTTATTTAATCGTGGATTTATTCGGTCATAGAACGATAGATCTCATCAATTTTTTCTTCCGGGAAAGATGTGTTGAGGAAGATCTCAGCAGCATATTTTGCCTGAGCGATCAACATCTCTAATCCGGTAACCCCTTTCATTCCCAATTGTCTTGCCTGTGCAACCAGTTTTGTGGTCAATGGATTGGCAATCACGTCAACGACAGCTTGACAGTTTGGAAAATGCGTGAGATCAACAGGAGAAGCGTCAACTTTCGGGAACATACCTACCGGACTTGCATTGACGACAACATCTGCGTCACTGTGTTTTTCAAAGCATTCTTCATAAGAAATCGCTGGTCCGGTCAATACGCAATCGACCACAACGACTTCTTTGGCACCCAGTTTTTTAACCCCGGCCTGTACCGCCTGGGAAGCACCTCCATTGCCAAGAACAACGACTTTTTTACCGTCCATGGAGATGTTGTTTTTGGTGACCATGTACATAAAACCAGACATATCCGTATTATAACCATATAGTTTACCGTCGCGGTTTACAATGGTGTTTACCGCGCCAATCGCTTTGGCGTTGTCATCCATCTCATACAGATAAGGGATGACTGCCTGTTTGTAAGGGATGGTAACATTGATCGCACGAAAGTTTTTTTCTTCCATAAACTTAGGAAACTCTTCCTTGGAAAGAGGATGAGGTTCGTAAGTGTAGTCTGTAAGTTTTTCATGAATTTCTTTGGAAGCACTGTGTCCCAGCACTTCTCCGATTAATCCGTATTCCATATTCAATCAATCGTCCTTTCTTTTTTTCTCTCACAATTTTAGCACAAAAACTTTTCCCATTCAAGGAATAATGGCGGGGGACAGGCATATACATATACAAGTAAAACGAAAAGGAGGGGAATTATGAGACAGGATGAGATCATAAGGATATTTCCGGAACGCCTGCAAAAACTTCTGATGGCATACATCCGGGATTGGGATCAACTTCAGGAAATACATATTCGATGTTTCTCGCAACTGATCTTGAGGATCAATGGAGAAAAGGTGGAGATGAAGGAACCTGTATGGCAGGTGTCCCGGCAGGATTTCCGAGAGATCATGGATCATATCAGCAATTATTCATTTTATGCGCTGGAAGAAGAGATCCGAAATGGCTTTTTAACAATTCCAGGAGGTCATCGGATCGGATTGTGTGGACGGGTTGTATATGAAAATGGCAGGATCCGCACGATGCGGAATATCTGTTTTTTGAATCTTCGTGTGGCACATGAGATCAAGGGATGTGCAGACCGTGTGCTGCCGCTTCTGTATGAAAAGGATCGGTTTTTATCCACATTGATCGTTTCCCCTCCCGGCTTTGGAAAGACTACAATGCTGCGCGATCTGGTCCGCCGGCTGGCAGATGGATCCGAAGAAAAAGAAGCCAGACGTGTTGCAGTCATTGATGAGCGATCCGAGATCGGCGCCTGTTATCAGGGAATTCCTCAAAATGATCTGGGAATGCACTGTGATGTGCTGGATGGATGCCGAAAATCAGAAGGAATATATCGTGTGCTGCGTTCCATGGCACCAGAGATCATAGCTGTTGATGAGATCGGTGGGAAAATGGACTTTGAGGCGCTGGAGGTGGCACTGACCAGCGGATGTGGGCTGTTAGCAACGATTCATGGAAGTTCGTATGAGCAATTATTGGAAAAAGACGGAATGCAGCGCTTGATCGTAAATGGTATGTTTTCGCGGATCTTATTTCTCACAAAAGTTGAGCAGGGAAAAAAGTATCCGGGGGTGGTGACCAGTGTGAGAGATGCACAGGGACAGGAGCTGTTGTTATGAAGATCATAGGGGTTATCTGGATCATTCTTGGCAGTACCGGAATGGGAGTCTGGTTTCGCAACGCTTATTTGCAAAAACTCAGTATTCTTGAAAATTGCGAAAAGGCATTGCTTGTTTTGCGGGGAGAGATTGAGTACGGAAGAACGATGCTGCCAGAGGCCTTTTTGCAGGTATCCAAAAGCTGCAGTGGGAAAATTTCGCTGTTTTTTGAGCGCATGTCTTGTTACACCAGAGAGGGAAAAATGTCTCTTACTAAAGTCTGGCAAAAAGCATGTGATGAAACATTTGCTCCGGATGAACTTGGCAGAACCACCGAACAGGAATGGCGGGCAATTGGAGATGTTTTATCGATGCCGGAGTGGGAACAACAGATACAGATGCTCACTCTTTGCCAAAAGCGTCTGGCATATGCCAGGGAACAATGGCAGAAAAAGAAGGATCAAAAAACCAGGCTATATCCGGGATTTGGGGCGATAACCGGATGTATGCTATGTATTTTTTTGTTTTAAACAAGGGAGGAAAATGTGGAAGTTGGAATTATATTTAAAATTGCACTGGTGGGGATCCTGGTTACGATCCTGAATCAGATATTAAAACAATCCGGCAGAGAAGAACAGGCATTTTTAGTCAGTCTTGCCGGTTTGATCTTAGTTTTGTTCTGGGTGATCCCTTATATCAGTGAATTATTGGAGACCGTGGAAGATCTATTTGCACTGTAATGGAGGAACCAATATGCTTCGTATTGTCTTGCTGGCGCTTGTTTCAATTTTGATGATCCTGGTTCTTGGCAATGTGAAACGGGAGTATGGTTTTGTGCTGGCCTTTTTTGTTGCGGTTGTATTGTTTTTGACGGGAGCAAAAAAAGTATTATTGATCGGACAGCAGCTAAAACAATGGCAGGATCTGTTTGGCATTGAGGCAGGATATCTGAATCTGTTATTGAAAATGTTAGGGATTGCGTATCTCACGGAACTGGCGGTAAGTTTGTGCCGGGACGCCGGACAGGGTGCGATTGCCGGACAAGTCAGTTTTTTGGGGAAATTAAGCATATTGATCATCAGTGTGCCAATTTTAGAATCCATTATTCAGTTGATCGGAGGAATTTTGTCATGAAAGTGTGGTTTATCATACTTGTGCTGTGTTCGGTCTGGTTCAGCGGAGTGGAGTGCAAAGGTGCGCAGACAAGCACAGAAGACTGGCAGCAGTGGGAAGTGTATACTTCATTGGATGATGTGGACCGGGTTCTTTCAAAAGAAAGCCATTTTTCAATCAAGGAATATGTGACGCAGATCATGGAGGGACAAGCGGCATTTTCCTGGCATGACCTGGCAGCCTATGTAAAAGAAGGGGTTGCCGATCAGTGGAGCAAAGAGCAAAGTACCTTATTTCGCATTCTGGCACTGGGGATCATGGCGGGGATATTTGCTCATTTTTCGGGAGCATTTGGCAATGAAAATATTGGCGGAACCGGATCTTATATTGTGTTTTTACTGATGTTTTCGATTGTTACGAAAGGCTTTCTTGATGTCTTTTCTGTCGCGAAAAACACATTGGATCAGTTGGTTGAATTTATGAAGGTGATCGTGCCATCGCTTTCGCTGGCTTTGTGCGCCGGAACATCAACGACCGGATCGGTACTGTATTATCAGGCGATGTTGATGGCGATCAGTGTGTTGGAGGGCGTATTATTGAACATATTGCTTCCGGGCGTGCAGATTTATTTTTACATGGGAATCCTGAATCAGCTGTCGGACAACCATTTTTCTAAATTATGGGAACTTACCGGGCGGGTGCTGGCTATGGCGGCTAAGGTGTTATTCGGGATCCTGATCGGATATCAGGGAATACAGGGAATGTTGTTGCCGGTTATGGACCGCGTAAAAAATAATGCGTTGCTGCAATCGGCAAAAGGACTTCCTGGTGTAGGAAATTCCGTGGAAAGTGTAGCGGATACCTTTTATGCGGTGGGACTTTTGGTCAAGAGCGCACTGGGGATCGGAGGAGTGATCGCCATTGTGCTGTTATGCCTGTATCCTTTGATCCGGATCCTGGTATTTACGTTTACCTATCATCTGGCAGAAGCATTTGTCCAGCCGGTGAGCAGTGGCAGGGCAGTGGCGCTGTTGCAGGTGTGCTCGGAAAGTGGAAAACTTCTGGGAAAATTTGTACTGGGAGGAGCACTCATGTTTATGTTATCCATTGTTATTTTACTGGCTTGCACAAATTTTCTGGGGGGAATATAAAATGATACTGCTTATCATAAAACGGGTAACGGTGTTTTTACTTTTGGCGAATGTTGTTCTGCAGTTGTTTGCCGGGACAGAATATTACCGGTATTTGAAGTATGCGGTGGCATTGATCGTGATGCTGATGATCGTAGTGCCGCTGCAGCAAAACAATGGATGGCAGCAGGACTGGGGATATCTTGTGGAGAATTTTTGGAGTGATGGAGAATGAAAAAAGAAAACTGGATGGAACTTGTGAAAAAAGCAGGTCCTTTAAAATTATCTCTTTTTGTAATCTGTGGTGTTTTGCTTTTCGTATTTTCGGTTGGCGGAGAAAAAAAGAAAACAGAGGAAATAGAGACCGGACAGACACAGGAACAGACCGTGACGCTGCAGCAGTATCGGCAGCAGATGCAGCAGGAACTGGTAACGCTGCTAAAACAGGTGGATGGTGTCGGAGAAGTGGAAGTTATGCTGACTTTGAAGGCCTCGAATGAAAAAGTGACATTAAAAGACAACACAGACAAAGGAGACACAACAAAAGAGGAAACGGTGCTGATCGAAGATGAAAACCGGAATTCTTCTCCTTATGTCGTGCAGGAAAAGGAGCCGGAACTGGAGGGGGTTGTTGTCGTGTGCGAGGGCGGCGAAAATACAACGGTAAAAAGAGAAATTACGGATGCGGTTTGTGCATTATTTCAGATCGAAAGTCATAAAATAAAAGTAATGAAAAGTAAGGAGGCAAAGGAGTGAAAAAACTTTTGCGTAAAAATCAGATCATAATAACTGCCCTTGTGGTAATGGTGGCTTTGGCCGGGTACTTAAGCGTGACAGAAGAAGATAAAAAGACGGTGTTGACTTCACAGAACACCGCAGTCACAGATGACGGACTGGTAGAATTGTCGGAGGAAGATATTATTTTGGACGAAGAAGATGCGACAGGAGCGAGTGTGTCGGCATCCAAGGATAATGCCGGAGAGGCAGTGCTGGTAAGCTCTACGGTAGAAGTGAATTATTTTGAGGAGGCAAAGCTCTCCCGAGAGCAGACGCGGGCGAAAAATAAAGAAACACTGACAGAGTTAGTCAATAATGCCAATGCGACGGATAAACAAAAAGAAAAGGCGATGGAAGAAATTATGAAAATGACCGATGTGAGTGAAAAAGAGACAGCTACAGAAACGCTGCTGGCGGCGAAGGGATTTCCGGATGCGGTTGTTACAATCCTGGAGGATGGCGTCGATGTTGTCGTGAACGCCGAAACACTCACGGAGCAGCAGATTGCCCAGATCGAGGATATTGTAAAGCGTAAGACGGAAATGAGCTCCCAACAAATTGTTATTTCTCCTGTTGGCAAAAAACAATAAATCTGGTATAATGAGCGTTAGCAAATATATAAGTAGGAGGTACCAAGGACATGGCAGAATTTAACAATGATCATATTGCTCCAGGATCCGGAGTAGGCGAGATCCAGATTGCCAATGAGGTAGTGGCAAGCATTGCGGGGATTTCTGCATCTGAGGTGGAAGGTGTTGATTCTATGGCAGGCAGTTTTACCAACGGAATCGCAGGTAAATTGGGAGTGAAGTCCTGGACAAAAGGCGTGAAGGTGGAAGTTACCGATGATATGGCGTCTTTAGACCTGGCGATCAACATGAAGTATGGTTACAACATCCCTAAGACCTGTGCTCTCGTTCAGGAAAAAGTAGCCCAGGCAGTGAATTCCATGACCGGATTACGTGTTGAACATGTAAATGTTCGGATTGCCGGTGTGAGCTTGGAACCGGAAGAATAAGAAATGGTGGAAAATATGACACGACATGAGATGAGATTAACAATTTTTTGCCTGTTGTTTCAAAATGAATTTTATGGAACAGAGGCATTTGAGGAACAAAAAGAGAACTTTTTACAGACGCGCAGTGTGACCGAAAAGGAATATACAGAGATCAATGAAAAAGTGCAGGATCTGATCGGTCGTTTGCCACAGATTGATGAGATGATATCCGCTCATTCGAAGAACTGGAAGATCGACCGTATTGCAAAGGCAGAACTGGCGATCCTGCGTCTGGCTGTTTATGAAGCGAAATATGATGAGAGTGTGCCGGTTGGTGTTGCGATCAATGAAGCAGTGGAACTGGCAAAAGAGTACGGCGAAGACAATGGTGCCGCTTTTGTCAACGGAGTATTAGGACAGATTGTAAATGAATAGAGGAAAAGTGTATTCCGTCTCTTCCGTCAATCAGTATATTAAGAATATGTTTTCACAAGAATATGCCCTGTCGGTTGTATTTGTAAAAGGCGAAGTATCCAATTGCAAATATCATAGTTCCGGGCATATTTATTTTACGTTAAAGGATCGAGACTCACAACTGGCATGTGTGATGTTCCGGGGAGATCGCAGAGGACTGGGATTTACCATGCAGAATGGACAGATGGTCACGGTGTCCGGAAGCATCAGTGTATACGAACGAGACGGCAAATATCAGCTTTACGCGAAAAAGATTGTGGAGAGCGGAGATGGAATTTTAGCCGAACAATTTGAAAAATTAAAAAAAGAACTGCAGGAGGCCGGGTATTTTGATACGGACAGAAAATTACCGATCCCGGCATATGCAAAGCGGATCGGAATTGTCACAGCATCCACTTCCGCGGCATTGCAGGATATGATACAGATTTCGAAAAGAAGAAATCCGTATGTTCAACTTATTTTGTATCCGGCAATTGTGCAGGGAAAAGAGGCTGCTGGTTCGATCGTGACAGGCATCCGGAGACTGGACAAAGAGCAGGTGGATGTGATCATTGTAGGCCGTGGAGGCGGTTCCATGGAGGATCTGTGGGCGTTCAATGAACGGAGTGTTGCCGATGCGATTTATGAATGTCGTACGCCGGTCATTTCAGCGGTGGGTCATGAGACGGATTTCACGATCGCCGACTTTGTGTCGGATCTGAGAGCACCGACTCCTTCGGCAGCAGCGGAATTGGCGGCATACAATGTGAGAAGTGTGTTAGAACAGCTCGAAAATCAAAAAGGGCGGTTATGCTTTTGCATGAAACGAAGTCTGGTGCATTCCCGCGATTATCTGCGTGTCAGGGAAACAAAATTGCAGAATTACAATCCGACATACCGGATGCGTGAATTCCGCAGTTATCTACTCAGCATGGAAGACCGTCTGGAACTGCTGATGAAGCAGACGCTGCAGAAAAAGAAATATGCCTTTTCGATTTTATGTGAGCGGCTGGACAGCGCAAGTCCACTGAAAAAATTGCAGAGTGGATATGGACATGTTGCAGATGTGAGTGGAAATACCATCACATCGGTAGATTCCGTTCAAAAGGATGACAAGCTGTTTGTCACCTTGCAGGATGGTACGATCGAGACAAAGGTGATCGAAGTAAAAGAGAAGCAGGAGAAAATTTTGGGAGGTTCTTTGTGAAATTAGAAGAGATCATGAAAAAACTGGATGAAACGGTAGGAAAGATGGAACAGAGTGAACTGTCTTTGGAAGAATCTTATCGTTGTTTTTCCGAGGGGATGGAGCTTGTCCGGGAAGGAAATAAGGCGATTGACCAGGTTGAAAAACAGATTCTTGTACTGATGGAAGGGGAAGAGGATGACGAATAAAATTAAGCAGATTGAAGAGGGATTTGCGCCATATCTGCCAAAAGAAGAAGGCTATGCCAAAACGGTATTGGAGGCCATGAATTACAGCCTGCTGGCAGGAGGAAAACGGCTGCGTCCATTGTTGATGCACGAGTCATACTTGATGTTTGGTGGAGAGAATGAGTCTTTGATCCGGCCATTTATGATGGCGATGGAGATGATACATACCTATTCTCTGGTACATGATGATCTTCCGGCTATGGACAATGACGACTATCGGAGAGGAAAGCTTACGACTCATAAAAAATATGGGGAAGATATGGGGATCCTTGCAGGAGATGCTCTTTTAAATTATGCGTATGAAACAGCAATCCAGGCATTTGGTCATGGAGATGCCGGTGTGATCGGCGAAGCACTTGCCATTCTTGCCCATAAGGCAGGCATTTACGGTATGGTAGGTGGTCAGGTTGTGGACGTAGAGAACAACGGCCATTTTGTAGATGAAGATACGTTATTTTATGTATATAAGAATAAGACGGCAGCTTTGATCGAAGCAAGCCTGATGATCGGAGCCGTTCTTGCCGGAGCGGCGAAAGAACAGATCACGATCATGGAAGAGGTTGGAACGAAGATCGGAATTGCCTTTCAGATCCAGGACGATATTCTGGATGAGATCGGAGATGCTGCTGTGATCGGTAAACCGGTACACAGTGATGAGAAAAATGAAAAGTCTACGTATACTGCAATTCATGGGATTGAAGCCGGCAAGCAGGCGGTAGAGCAGTATACCAAACAGGGGTTAGACCAGTTGATGGCAGCACAGGTGAAAAAGGAAGAAGAACAGAAATTCCTATATGAGCTGCTAAAATCTCTGGTAGACAGAGAGATGTAAAGAGGGTACGGATGTGAGTAAATTACTGGATCAGATTAAGAAAGAAAATGACATAAAAAAGATTGCCCCGGAGCAGTATCCGGAACTGGCAGCTGAGATACGTGGAAAGCTTGTCCGGAGCGTGAGTAAGACAGGTGGACATCTGGCTTCGAATCTGGGTGCCGTGGAACTGACGATGGCATTGCATATTTATCTGGATTTTCCAAAGGACAAGCTGGTCTGGGATGTAGGACACCAGGCATATGTTCATAAACTGCTCACCGGAAGAAAAGAAGCATTTGATTCTCTCCGGCAGATGGGGGGACTGAGTGGATTTCCAAAGATCAAAGAGAATCCAAGCGATACATTTAACACCGGGCACAGTTCAACTTCAATTTCCGTTGCACTGGGACTGGCAAAAGCCAGAGATTTAAAGCATACAAAGGAAAAAGTATTTGCGGTGATCGGGGATGGAGCGCTGACTGGAGGAATGGCATTTGAGGCGCTGAACAATGCCGCACAGCTGCAATCCAATATGGTGATCGTGCTCAATGACAATAAGATGTCGATCGCCCCGAATGTCGGGGGAATGTCCAACTATCTTGGCAGGATCCGCACCAATGAAAAGTACCGCAAGTTAAAGGTGGATGTGGAGAATGCGTTAGATCGTATTCCTAATTTCGGTGAGCCGATCGTAAAGCACATAAAGAAAGCAAAGGATTCCCTGAAGCATCTGTTTATACCGGGAATGTTATTTGAAGATATGGGACTGACTTATATTGGCCCGGTCGATGGACACAACGTTCAAGATCTGCTGACCGCATTTTCGATGGCATCACAGATTTCGGATAAACCGGTATTAGTGCATGTACTGACCAAAAAAGGAAAGGGCTACCGGCCGGCAGAAGCAAGACCGGATATTTTCCATGGAGTTGGCAAGTATGATGTACAGAGTGGACTTACGTTAGAAAAAGAAGAACTTACCTATACAAAATTATTTGGACAATGGATGGTTCAGATTGCGGAAAAGGACAGAGAGATCGTATCGATCTGTGCTGCGATGCCGGACGGAACCGGATTGCGGCCATTTTCCCAAAAATTTCCAAGCCGGTTTTTTGATGTGGGAATTGCGGAGGAACATGCCGTTACATTTGCAGCCGGACTGGCGGCAGGAGGGTTAAAGCCAATCGTATCTTTGTATTCTACTTTTTTACAGAGAGCATATGATCAGATCCTGCATGACGTCTGTCTGAGCAATCTTCCGGTTGTATTTACGGTTGACCGCAGTGGTATCGTGGGAAGAGATGGCGAGACTCATCAGGGAATTTATGATATATCGTTTTTATCTTCGATTCCGGGAATGACGATCGTATCACCGATGGATGGGGAAGAACTGGTTGAGGCGCTCAACTATGCGACGATGGAGCATCATGGTCCGATCGCGATACGTTATCCACGTGGAAAAGTATTTTTGTATGAAGGAGAGAGAACTCCGTTCTGCCATGGAAAAGCGCAGTGCATAAAACGCGGGCAGCAGGTTGTGATCTTTGCGGTTGGCAATATGGTGGAACGTGCGATCGCGGTATCGGAACTTTTACAGGATGTAGATATTCATCCGACGATCGTGAATATGCGGTTTGTCAAACCATTGGATACAAAGATCGTGGATGAAATGATGTCAGAGCATTCGGTTGTTGTGACGATGGAAGATAATATTTATAGTGGAGGATTTTCCCAGCAGCTGCTGGCGTACATGGAGAGCATGGATTACCACAAGACAACATTAAAAGTCTGCTTCCCGGACACGTATGTCGAACATGGAGATCCGGAAGAACTATATGAGAAATATGGGATGTCACCGGAGACGATTGCAGAAAAAATTGAGAGGATGATATCGTGAAAGAAAAAAAGGAACGATTGGATGTATTATTAGTGCAGCGGGGATTGGCAGAATCCAGAGAAAAAGCAAAAGCGGTGATCATGGCCGGCGAGGTATTTGTGGATCAACAGAGAGAGGATAAGGCCGGGCAGACATTTCCGGTGACTTGTGCGATCGAGGTGCGTGGCAAGAAGATGAAGTATGTAAGCCGCGGCGGATATAAGTTAGAGAGAGCGATGGAACGCTTTCCAATCGAGCTGCAGGATACGACCTGTATGGATGTGGGATCTTCTACGGGAGGATTCACGGACTGCATGCTGCAAAATGGTGCCAGATTTGTGTATGCGATCGATGTGGGAACCAATCAGCTGGCATGGAAACTGCGCCAGGATGAGCGTGTACGTTCGATGGAAAAGACCAATATCCGCTATGTTACTCCGGAAGATATTGGAGAGCTGGTTGATTTTGTTTCAATCGATGTGTCGTTTATATCGCTGACGAAAGTGCTGACTCCGGTAAAAACTCTTATGAAGCCGGATGGACAGATCGTATGCCTGATCAAACCACAATTTGAAGCCGGTAGAGAAAAAGTAGGGAAAAAAGGTGTTGTCCGGGACAAGAAAGTACATTGTGAAGTCATCGAGATGGTAATGAATTATGCCAAGAGCATCGGATTTCACATATTGGGATTGGATCATTCCCCGATCCGGGGACCCGAAGGCAACATCGAATATCTTTTATATATGGAAAATGATGATCGCGAGCCATCCATCGTTTCAGCGTCAGAGCAGGAAGAGATACAAAAACTGGTTGAGCAGGCGCATGAAACGCTGTGAGGAAGTCCCAGTGGATTGCTGCCGGACAAACGGGAAGGATTGCGGATATAACAGGAGGAGAATTTGTGTCAGATTCAGTAAATAATTTTTATATCATTTCCATAGAGGATAAGGATTATCACCAGCAGACCGCGGGAGAGATAAAAAGTTATTTGGAAAAAAATGAAAAATGTGCTAGAATAGTAGGGTCGTCGACAGAAATTGATGATCTGCACTGGGCAGATATGGCAATTGTACTGGGAGGCGATGGCTCTGTGATTCAGGCTGCAAAACATTTTGCAGGGAAAAAAGTGCCGATCCTTGGCGTCAATTTTGGAACACTGGGATTTTTGACAGAAGTGGAGCGGGAAGGAATTCCGGAAGCTCTCGACAGTATTCTCAGTGGCCGGTATGAGGTGGAAAGACGGATGGCACTGGCCGGAAGGATCGAGAACGGTGACGAACCAAAAGACATCGGGATCGCTGCCAATGAATTTATCATTGGCAAACGGGATGTAGGACATATGATCACGACGAAGGTATTTATTGGTGACAGTCTGATGGATACTTATGTGGCAGATGGCATTATCATTTCTACGCCGACCGGTTCGACCGCATACAATTTATCGGCAGCAGGCCCTATTTTGGTGCCGGGAATGGAAGCGATGGTGATCACACCGATCTGTCCGCATTCATTGAACAAGCGGAGCATTGTTGTTCCGGCGGATGCCAGACTTTGTGTCGAGGTCAGTCAGACCAAAGATATTTTTCAGGATGAGGCATCGATACGATGTGATGGAGGAGTTTCCTGGAGTTTGTCAACAGGAGACCGGATTTTTATTGAAAAAGCGGATGTGACGTTTGACATGGTGCGCTTAGGCGAAGTCAGTTTCTTTGACAAAATGAGAAGCAAACTCAATCGACAGTAAAGGGGCGTTTTGGTTGAAACGAACAAGACAAAACAAGATACTGGAACTGATCAATCAGTATGAAATAGAAACTCAGGAGGATCTGGCGGGATATCTGCAGCAAGCTGGTTTTTCTGTGACACAGGCCACGATCAGCCGCGACATAAAAGAAATGGCGCTGACGAAAGTGACAGGACGCAATGGAAGACCGAAGTATGCAGTGATGGGATATGACGTCGGCGTAAATACCGGATTTTCAGGACGACATGCCAGAGTTTTACAGGATGGTATGATCTCTATGGTGCAGGCAGACAATATCCTTGTGATCAAGACAGTCAGCGGTATGGCGATGGCAGTAGCGGTTGCTGTGGATGCCTTGGGACTGGATGAGATTGCCGGATCGATTGCCGGTGATGACACGATCATGTGTGCGATCAAGTCTGCGGATCTGGTTCCCGGAGTTATGAAAAAATTACAAAATAATAAGGAGAGATAAACAATGTCAGGACATTCAAAATTTGCCAACATTAAACACAAAAAAGAAAAAAATGATGCAAAAAGAGGAAAAATCTTTACCGTGATCGGAAGAGAGATCGCTGTGGCAGTAAAAGAAGGCGGCTCAGATCCGAACAACAACAGCAAACTTCGTGATGTGATCGCAAAAGCAAAAGCGAACAACATGCCAAATGATACGATCGATCGTGGTATCAAGAAAGCTGCCGGAAACGTAGATGCCGTAAATTATGTAAGCTGCACGTATGAAGGATATGGTCCAAATGGAACCGCGATCATTGTAGAAGCTTTGACGGACAATAAAAACAGAACGGCTTCCAATGTAAGAAATGCTTTTACAAAGGGCAATGGAAATGTAGGAACGACCGGATGCGTGTCTTATATGTTTGACCAGAAGGGTCAGATCATCGTAGACAAAGAAGAGTATGAGGCAGATGCCGATGAATTTATGATGTTAGCATTGGATGCCGGAGCAGAAGATTTCAATGAAGAAGAGGACAGCTTCGAGATCATTACAACACCGGAAGATTTCAGTGCAGTCCGCGAAGCATTGGAAAAAGAAAATGTTCCGATGGTACAGGCTGAGATTACGATGATCCCTCAGAACTATGTTACACTGGATTCCGAAGAAGACAAAAAGATGTTCCAGCGTATTATGGATCTTTTGGATGAAGACGATGATGTTCAGAATGTATACCACAATGTAGACGAAGACGAATAACAGGTAACAGGAAACGAGGACTCTTTTCAAAGTTTTAGAAAGGATCCTCGTTTTTTTCAAAGATACAATGGAATACCGAATGCATGAAAATCCGACGCTGTGTGCATACTAAGAGAAAATGCGGGAGGTTTGCGGGATGAAACATGCAATTCGGGTTGTACTGGCATTTGCTTTTGGATGTGTACTTGGGATATGGAGATCGCCGGTGATCCCGGTGACTTCCGGTGATATGACAGAACGGCGGATCCGTTATGTGGCGATTGGAGACAGCATTGCTTATGGATACGGGCTGAGAAAGATTGACACGGACAGCTATGCAGCGGTGGTACGGCAATATTTAAAAAGCCGGTATGACAATGTGTTTTTTTCCAATCTGGGGATCAATGGTCTGGAAAGCCAGGAATTATTGGACATCTTGCAGAATCCACAGAATGAACACCATAAGACATTTGTGGCTACTTTGCGTCATGCCGATGTCGTGACGGTATCGATTGGTTCTAATGATCTTTTGCATCAGCTGAAGGCGGGAAGTGATTTTCAGGAATTTCTTGCAAATAGTGATGCGATCCTGAAGAAAAAATGCGAAGAAATTAAAACTATTTTTCCGAAGATCATTGTTTCACTAAAAAATATATCGCCGCATGTCGTTATCTATGTAAATAATGTGTATAATCCCTGCGTTCATATAAAACGCTTTGCAAGTCTGCAGGATACCGTAGACCGGTATATCAATTGCTTCAATGAGGTTTATCAGGAAAACAGTACACAGTACGAGATGATCGATGTGAAAGGGATTTTTGACAGTCAGAAAGATTCGGTCATCAATCTTGCAATTCAGGGAAAAGAACTTGACCCGCATCCGGACAAGAAAGGGCATCATCTGATCGCCGATGCGGTAATTCAGAAAATACAGGAGAAAGAAGATGAAATTCAACCATAAAGAAATAACAGGTGCTATCTTTGATCTGGATAGCACCTTATTGGACTCTCATGACGTTTGGAGCCGGATTGACCGGGATTTTTTAGGAAAACGTGGTTTTCCCGTTCCGGACGATTATGTAGATCAGATCACGCCGATGGGTTTTGGCGAAGCAGCGGATTATACGATACAACGATTTTCGCTGCAGGAGACCAAAGAAGAAGTGATGGCAGAGTGGAATCGTATGGCTCATGATGCCTATGCTTATGATGTGCAGCTGCGGGCGGGGGTAAAGGATCTGCTGCAGCGCATGAAAGAAGAAGGGGTGCGGATGGCGGTGGCCACCTCCAATACGGAGGAATTGTTTGTGCCATGTCTTGAGCGCAATGGCATTGCTCATTATTTTGAGTCGTTTACAGAGGTAAAAGAAGTATTGCGAGGAAAAGGATTTCCCGATATTTATTTGCGTTCGGCAGAGAAGATCGGCTGTCGACCGGAGCAATGTGTGGTGTTTGAAGACCTGATTCCGGCAGTAAAAGCAGCGGGCAGCGCGAAGTTTTATACGGTGGGGGTTTGTGAGCCGGCATGGGGGTATCCGGAATCGGAGATGAGAGCCGTCAGTGATTGCTATATTCATGAAATTTACGAGGCTCTTGCCTTGATAAATACATAAAAATAGAGTATTATATAGCGTATATGGGTAATGCAAAAACATAAAGGATGGAGATTACAATGCCAATTACTGAGTTACTGGAAAAAAATGCCAGAGAGTACCCAAATGAGGTCAGTCTGGTGGAGATCAACCCTGAAATACAGGAGAGAAGAAGGGTGACATGGCGGGACTACGAATTGATCGAGGCAAGTCCATTGTGCCATTACCGTAGAGAGATCACATGGCATGTGTTTGACGAAAAAGCCAATCGTTTTGCACAGTTGTTGATCAGCAGAGGAATTAAAAAGGGAGATAAGGTAGCGATCCTTCTTATGAACTGCCTGGAATGGCTGCCAATTTACTTTGGAATTTTGAAGACTGGCGCGCTGGCAGTGCCAATGAATTTCCGATATGCACCAGATGAGATCGAGTATTGTCTGGATCTGGCGGATGTAGATGTTCTGGTGTTTGGACCTGAATTTATTGGACGAGTAGAAGAAATTGCTGACCGTATCAGCAAAAATCGTCTGTTGTTCTATGTAGGTGGTGATTGTCCTTCCTTTGCCGAGGATTATGACAAGCTGACGGCAAATTGTGCCAGTCTGGCTCCGGGAATTCCGATCGAGGATGAAGATGATGCAGCGATTTATTTTTCATCAGGAACGACCGGATTTCCAAAAGCGATCTTACATAGCCACAAAAGTCTGATGCATTCCTGCAAAGTAGAGCAGAATCATCATGGACAGACACATGAGGATGTATTCCTTTGTATTCCACCGTTATATCATACGGGAGCCAAGATGCATTGGTTCGGAAGCCTGCTTACCGGAGGCAAGGCAGTTTTACTCAAAGGCGTTACGCCAAAGACGATCTTGGAGACGGTCTCCAATGAAAAATGTACGATCGTCTGGCTGCTTGTTCCGTGGGCACAGGATCTGCTGCTTGAGTTGGATCGTGGCAACTTGTCTTTAGAGGATTATGAATTGTCACAGTGGCGCCTTATGCACATTGGCGCACAACCGGTACCGCAGAGCCTGATCCATCGCTGGAAAGAATATTTCCCGAATCATCAGTATGATACCAACTATGGTCTGAGTGAGTCGATCGGCCCGGGATGCGTTCATCTTGGTGTGGAGAATATCCACAAAGTTGGTGCGATCGGAATTCCCGGTTACGGCTGGGAGACCAAGATCATCGACCCGGATGGCAATGAAGTTGCACAGGGAGAAGTTGGTGAACTTGCCGTAAAAGGACCGGGTGTTATGAAATGCTATTACAAAGACCCGGAAGCTACGAAGGAAGCACTGCATGGTGAGTGGCTGTATACCGGTGATATGGCAGAGATGGATGAAGATGGATTTATTTATCTTGTTGACCGCAAAAAGGATGTTATTATCAGCGGAGGCGAGAACATATATCCGGTGCAGATTGAGAATTTCCTCAGCAAGCATGAGGCGATCATGGATGTGGCAGTGATCGGACTGCAGGATGAACGTCTCGGAGAGATCGCGGCTGCGATCATTGAGTGTAAACCGGATATGATCTGCACGGAAGAAGAGATTCAGGAATTTTGTAAAGGGCTGCCAAGATATAAAAGACCACGAAAGATATTTTTTGCCGACGTGCCAAGAAATGCGACCGGCAAGATTGAAAAACCAAAACTCAGAAAGATGTATCAAAGTGAAAATATTGTTGATGCACAGAACCGAGGATAGTGATAGAAAGAGAGGAATAAAAAATGAGTAAGAAACCAACCGTTTTAATGATTTTAGATGGATATGGATTGAACGACAAGACAGAGGGCAATGCTGTTGCACTTGCCAACACACCAAACATGGATTCACTGATGTCCAAATACCCTTATGTAAAGGGCAATGCCAGTGGCATGGCAGTCGGTTTGCCGGAAGGACAGATGGGAAACTCCGAAGTTGGACATCTGAATATGGGTGCCGGACGTATTGTTTATCAGGAACTGACAAGAATTACAAAAGAGATCCAGGACGGAGATTTCTTCCAGAATGAAGCACTTTTGTCCGCAATCGAAAATTGCAAAAAGAACAATTCGGATCTGCATTTATTCGGACTTTTGTCCGATGGTGGTGTTCATAGCCACAATACCCATATGTATGCTTTACTGGAACTGGCAAAGAAAAACGGTTTGGAAAATGTATATGTACATGCATTCTTAGACGGTCGTGACACACCACCGGCTTCCGGAAAAGATTTTATGAAAGAAGCGATGGCAAAGATGGAAGAGATCGGTGTTGGACAGGTTGCCACCGTGATGGGACGTTATTACGTTATGGATCGTGATAACCGCTGGGATCGTGTAGAAGCTGCATACAATGCCATGGTTTATGGCGAGGGCGAGACAGCAGAGTGTCCGATGTGCGCGATCAAAAATTCCTATGAAAAGGATGAAACCGACGAATTCGTAAAACCGACCGTGATCGTCAAAGATGGCAAACCTGTAGCGACGGTAAAAGAAAATGACTCCGTGATCTTTTACAATTTCCGCCCGGACCGCGCAAGAGAGATCACACGGGCATTTTGTGATGATGCGTTTGATGGATTCCCAAGAAAGAATGGCTATTTTCCAACACAGTTTGTTGTGTTTACTGAGTATGATGTTACCATTCCAAACAAAACGGTAGCATTCCACAAAGTAGAGATCAATAATACATTTGGTGAATTTTTAGCAAAGAATGGGTTGAAACAGCTCCGTACGGCAGAGACTGAGAAATACGCTCATGTAACGTTCTTCTTCAATGGAGGCGTTGAGGAACCGAATGAAGGTGAAGAGAGACTTCTTGTTAAGTCGCCAAAAGTTGCAACTTACGACCTTCAGCCGGAGATGAGTGCTTATAAAGTATGTGACGGACTGGTGGATGCGATCCGCTCCCAGAAATATGATGTGATTATTGTAAACTTTGCAAATCCGGACATGGTAGGACATACTGGAATTGAAAAAGCAGCGATCCAGGCAGTTGAAGCAGTGGATGAATGTGTAGGACGTACGGTTGAGGCACTTCTTGATGTGGATGGTCAGATGTTTATCTGTGCCGACCATGGAAATGCAGAGCAGCTGATCGATTATGAGACCAAAGCTCCGTTCACGGCACATACGACGAATCCGGTTCCGTTTATCCTTGTGAATTACGATGATAAATACACCTTGCGTGAAGGTGGATGTTTAGCAGATATCGCACCGACTCTCATTGAGATGATGGGCATGCAGAAACCGGAAGAGATGACCGGAAAGTCATTATTGGTAGAAAAGTAGAATAAAAATTATATAAAAGAAAAAGTAGATTTCTTCGTCATGAAAAAATCTACTTTTTTCATAATTATATGATCAGGGGAGAGAATATGAAAAAAGAAGAAGCGATTGCGATGCGCATATCGAGAAACAGCATTCTTGTCAATATACTGCTGTCAATTTCCAAGCTGGTGGCAGGACTGGCAGGACGATCCAGTGCGATGATCTCAGACAGTATTCATTCTGCTTCGGATGTGTTCAGCACGATCGTTGTGATCGCGGGCGTGAAGATATCCAACCGGGAGAGTGATAAAAATCATCCGTACGGACATGAACGACTGGAGAGTGTGGCGTCGATCATTCTGGCTACGATCTTAGCGATCACAGGGATTGGCATTGGATATGGGGGTATTCAGACGATCATGGCGGGGAGTAAGGGCGGAGACATCCCAATTCCGTCTATGCTGCCGTTGGTCGCTGCCATCGTATCGGTTGTGGTAAAAGAGGGCATGTATTGGTACACGATGCATGGTGCCAAACAGATCAATTCCGGGGCGTTAAAGGCGGATGCGTGGCATCACCGGTCGGACGCGTTGTCCTCAGTAGGCAGTTTTGTTGGTATTTTGGGTGCCAAAATGGGGTATCCACTGTTTGATCCGATTGCCAGTGTTATCATCTGTATTTTTATTCTCAAGGCAGCCGTTGAGATTTTTATGGATGCCGTTGGAAAAATGACAGATGAAGCCTGTGACGATGCAACCGAAGAAAAGATCCGCGAAACTGTGCAGGCACAGCAGGGTGTCATGGAGATTGATGATCTCAAGACAAGACTGTTTGGCAACAAAATATATGTGGATATCGAAATCAGTGTAGATGGAAATGTATCTTTATATGAGGCACATGGGATCGCAGAGAAGGTTCATGATGAAGTGGAGGCAAGTTCTCCATTAGTGAAACACTGCATGGTTCATGTAAATCCATACGAAAAAAATACGTCGAATACATAAAATGTTCACAATCAAATAGTAACATGGTTATCAAAATTCAGTGACGGTGCATTTGCACAGTAGATTGGAGGAAGTTATGAACTGGTTACGAAGATTTATGTATGGAAGATACGGTGGCAATGATGCTTTGTCACGCGTTTTATTTGTTGTGTATGTGATCTTATTTGTGCTGCAGATGGTATTTGCCAGGACGAAAATATCGATGGTATTCTGGATCCTTGGCTGGGGTGCTGTGATCTATTATTTTTTCCGGTGCTTTTCCAAAAATATATATGCCAGAAGCAGTGAAAATCAAAAATTTATGGCGATGATCCAGCCGGTCCGAAATTATTTTAAGTATGTCCGGATGAAATGGCAGGAGCGAAATGGTGTAAAAAAATTATTCCGCTGCCCGAAATGCCATCAGATCATACGGGTGCCAAAAGATCGTGGAAAGATCGCGATCACATGCCCGAAGTGCCGATTTGAATTTATAAAAAGGACGTAATGATGTTTGGCTATGTGAGAGTGAATAAGCCGGAGCTTAAGATCCGGGAGTTTTCAAGATATCAGAGTTTTTATTGTGGTTTGTGTCAACGGCTGAAAAAACGGCATGGTGCCGCAGGCCAGCTTACTTTGACCTATGATATGACATTTCTGATCCTTTTACTGTCATCCGTATATGAGCCGAAAGAGATACAACGGGAGAAACGTTGTGTATTTCATTTTTTTCAGAAAAAGGGGATCTGCTATAACTCCGTTACGGATTATGCAGCAGATATGAATATTTTATTGACTCAGAAACATTTTGTGGACGACTGGCAGGATGAAAAAAAGCCGGGAGCCTGGATCGCCAGTCAATTGTACCGGCGCAAAGTAAAGCAGATCCGGAAACAATATTCCAGACAATGGGAGCAGATTGAAAAACAGCTGCAGATTCTTGAACAGAAAGAAGCAGAGCATTGTGGAAATCTGGATGAGGCTGCCCGGCCGTTTGGCGATCTTATGGCAGAACTTTTTGACTGGAAACAGGATGGTCTTTCCCTGGTTTTGCGGGAATTTGGCTTTTATTTTGGAAAATATATTTATTTGTTAGACGCTTATCATGATCGGGAAGAAGATGAGAAGAAGGACTGTTATAATCCATTTCGGTATGATACGCATAAAGACCAGCCGGATGAGTATGCGCACATGGTATTAGAGCACACAGCGAAGATGGCGATCGTTGCATTTGAAAAACTGCCGTGTCAACAGGATCTGGCAATTTTACGCAATATTTTATATGAAGGAATGCAGCAGAGCTGGAAAGGAAATTAAGTGATGTATAAAGATCCTTATCAGGTACTTGGCATTGATCGGAATGCCACAGACCGGGAAGTAAAAAAAGCATACAGGGAGAAAAGCCGGAAGTATCATCCGGATTCTTATCAGGATGAGTCCGAAAAAAAATGGGCAGAAGAAAAATTCCGTGAAGTGCAGGAGGCCTATCAGGCGATCGTGAATGGAACGGCGAACAGCCAGAACACCTATCAGTACGGTGGCCAGGATGCGGGATATTCCGAAGAAGATACGCACCTGATGGCCGCGATGAATTATATCCGCGCTAGACGATACAATGAAGCGATCAACGTGCTGAACAATATGAGTGAACGCAGTGCAAGATGGTACTACTTCAGCTCGATTGCCAATATGGGGCTTGGAAATAACGTAGTGGCACTGGATTATGCCAAGACAGCAGTGGATATGGATCCCGGAAATGCCGAATTTGTGAATTATTACCAGCAGCTGCAGCAGGGAGGAACGTTTCAGAGCAATCCGTTTGGCGGTGGCTATGGTGGTGGTTTTGGCGGCTACGGCGGCTATGGAAACTATGGGGGCGGCAGCTATGGAACATGCAGCTCCGGTGACATCTGTTGCGATGCGTTATGTCTTAGTATGGTCTGCCCGTGTTGTTAAAAAACACTAAATATGGTATAGAATAGTCTTACATGTGGTTTTAATTGCTACGATTGACATTTGCTGTCCAAAGGAATTATAATTTACTCATTACGAAATGAGAGGAATTGAGAAAATGGCAGTCAGAATTATTGGTACAGGAAGTTATCTCCCAAAGAAAGTGGCAGACAACAACTTTCTGTCAACCCTGGTAGATACGGATGATGAGTGGATACGTCAGAGAACCGGGATCAAGCAGAGACATTTATCCAGTGGCAAAGAAGGAACCACATATATGGCGACGAAGGCTTCGCTGGCAGCGATTGAAAATGCACAGATCGAACCGGAAGAATTAGACCTTATTATTGTTGCTACCTTATCCGCAGACACATATGTACCAAGTACATCCTGTTCTGTTCAGGGAGCGATCGGAGCTTCGCGTGCGACCTGCTTTGATCTGAATGCAGCGTGTTCCGGATTTTTGTTTGCACTCAATACGGCATATGCTTACATCGAGATGGGTATGGCAAAGACGGTTCTGATCGTTGGTGCAGAGACCCTGTCCCGTGAGGTGGACTGGTCTGACCGGAGTTCCTGTATTTTATTTGGAGATGGAGCAGGCGCGGCTGTGATACGCAAAGATGAGGATACGGAGGGTGGCTTTATTGCCAGTATCACCGGATCCGATGGTACACAGGGAGATGTTCTTACCTGCAAAGGAAGAGGAATTCAGAATCCATTCCATAACTCAAAGCGAAAAAAAGATTATATCAGCATGGACGGACAGGCTGTCTTTCGATTTGCGGTTACAGCGGTACCGCGTTGTATTAAACAGATTTTGAAAAAGACACAGTTAGATCCTACCGATATTAAGTATTATATTTTGCATCAGGCAAATTACCGCATCATCGAATTGATCGCCAAACGATTGCATGTGAGCATTGATCGTTTTCCGATGAATCTGGACAATTGTGGAAATACGTCCTCAGCCAGCATCCCGATCCTGCTGGATGAATTGAACCGCAACGGCCTGCTGGAGGCAGGTGACAAGTTGATCTTGTCCGGTTTTGGCGGTGGTCTGACCTGGGGAGCTGTATTGATCGAATGGTAAAGAAGAAGTTGGAGGGATGAACTTGAAAAGGGTATTGATTCAAGGAGCAATGGATGTCGAGACCGATTATCTGATCCACCAGATACAGCAGTTGGATGCTTATCAGAGTGTGGAACATGGAGGATTTACATTCCATGAGGCAGTAGACAGCCACAGAAGATACATTGTCAGCACGACAGGCATGGGTACGGTAAATGCTGCACTGGCTACCTCGATCGCATTGGAGATGTTTCACCCTACGGTAGTTATCAATCAGGGTACAGCGGGTGCTCAAAGGAAAGAACTGGGAAATGGCGATGTTGTACTGGCAGAGCGTGCGGTCAATATCAATTGCCTTTCCATGCCAAAGAAAAAGACCGGAGAGGGCAGCGATCCTTTTTCCTGGGATGGATTTCATACCACATATTATGAGAGTGATGAAGCACTCATGGAACTGTTTTCCAAAGTGGAATACACACAAGGAGTACGCATCAAAGGTGCGGTTGCTACCGGAGATCTCTTTAGCAGAGAAGATGACCGGATCTTATGGTTGGCTCAAAAATTTGGTACCGTTTGTGAAGATATGGAGACGGCAGCGGTGTATCAGACTTGTCAGCGATATGAAACACCATGTATGGGAATCCGTATTATTTCGAACAATGAGCTGATTGATGAGCCGTTCAATGAGGAGACAGCACAGTTGCTCCAGCAATATGTCTGGAAGGTAGTTTCCCAGTATATCTAGTTAAATTTTATAGGTTCTAAAGGAAACCTCTTTTGCATAGGATTATGGCAAAGGAGGTTTTTTGATTTGAATCGGACAGGCAGAGTGATTGTGATCATGTTGATCCTTATTGGCTGCGCGGGAGGATTGCTGTGGTTTGGAAAGGGAAAGATCAAAAAAGCACAGCCCCGGCAAGTGATCACAATGAAAGAAAATATTTACATAACTTCCGTTTCCGGCAGTGTGATCACTGTGTTGGAAGAAGGAAACAACAAAGAGTATACAGCAAGTTCTGGATTTCAAGAGGATGTGACAGGGGTTGCCGACTTGACATTTACAGATGGTCAGCTTACCAAGATCAGTAAAAAGCCGGATCGGATCAAGGGAAAACTGTTGAAAGTAACCGATGAAACCGTGGAAATATGGGAATATGGTACGATCGAGCTGGATCCCTCCTTTTGCATCTACGTAAAAAGCAGAGCGGGACAGGTGTCTTTGGGAAAAAAGCAACAACTGACAGTAGGCAATCAGAATGTGGAGTTTGTCGTGGCGCGGGGGAAAGTGTGTGCGGCGATCATACAGGAAGAAGAGGTAACCAATATTCGTGTCATATTAAAAAACAAAGAGACACAGACTTATGATTTTGAACAGCTGGAATTTCAAAGTAGTAAAGATTTTTTTGTTACCGAAGGGAAAAAGAAAACCACTATAGAAGCAGGCAAGACATATACGCTGGGAAAGGATACCAAAAGTGAAGTGGTGATGCTGACGCCGTCACAGGGAGCAGAAATCGGAGTTTTAAAAGTTCAGAAAGAGCAGAAAACTACTTACTATCCGGGGGCATTGGAAGCACATAAAAAGGATGGAAAATGGCAGTTGATCAATGAACTGGATCTGGAATCTTATTTATACAGTGTAATTCCCAGTGAAATGCCCACCGAGTATGAAATTGAGGCATTGAAAGCGCAGGCGATCTGTGCAAGAACATATGCCCTGGCGCAGATTCAGAATAATCGTCTGGCAAAATATGGAGCGCATGTTGATGACACGACGGCATTTCAGGTGTATAACCGGTTTTCGAAAGATGAGAGATCTATTCAGGCAGTGAACGATACAAAAGGGAAAGTGATCTGCTATCAGGGATCCTTGGCAAGCGCTTATTTTTATTCTTCTTCCTGTGGGGTGTCGGAAGGGATCAAGAATGTATGGTATGCCAAAAAGGATGTGGACTATCTGCCATGTCAGACGTTGTGTGATAAGAGAGAAAATGCAGATCTGGATCAGGAGAAGGATTTTCAGAAATTTATTACAGAAAAAAAAGATTCGATCGATGCGTCATCCCCGTGGTACCGGTGGACGGCAAAAATAAGTAAAAAAGACATCCGGGAATGTCTGGAAAGCCGGATACAGGCGCGCTATGAAGTGAATCCTAGTCAGATAAAAGCTGAAAAAAAAGATTCTCTGTCAGAAATCGGTGATATTCGGCAGGTGCGTGTGATCAAAAGAGGAAAAAGCGGTGTTGTCATGGGGATTGAGGTAAAGGGAGAAAAAAATACAGTGAAGATCTACACGGAGTATAATGTGCGTCTTTTGCTGGCTGGAAAAAATGGAGTTTACACAAGAGGAGATGGAACCATTGTTAAGAATCTTTCGTTATTGCCAAGTGGCTATTTTTATGTAGAGGAAAAGGGAGAGGATATTCAACTTACCGGTGGCGGATATGGTCATGGTGTTGGAATGAGCCAGACAGGAGCAAATCAGCTGGCAAAAAATGGAAAAACTTCCGACCAGATCATTTCTTACTTCTTTCCAACCACCAGTTTAGAATCTGTGGAGTCTCTTTTATCGACGACATAAAATGCAGATGGTTTTCATGCGTATTCAGATACTGATTGAACAGCGCACCAAGAAAGATCATGTTGCAGCAGATATACAGCCACATGATGAATAAAACGGCATAAGTAAGGCTTCCGTAGATGGAAGAAAGGGAGCTGTAGCGGTCAATGTAAAAGGAATACAGGTAGGAAAAAGAGATCCATAAAAAGGAACTAAGGATACCACCCGGCAACTGCAGCCTGAACTTGGAATGGCGTTTCGGAATCCAGGTAAACATGGCGGTAAACAAAAGTGCAAGTAACAAAAAAGGAACGGCAGAACGTAGCAAAAATAAAAGGCTTTTAGGATAAGGAATGGCAGGAAAATAATGGGATAACCACAGAATGATCTGGTTGCCATATACCAGTACCAAAAGGCTGATCACGATGACCGCGGTAAAAATAATGGTATAAAAAATCGAAAAGATACGGCACAAAAACAGATTTCGTTCTTTTTTTACTTCATAAATCTTATCCAGCTCATAAACGATTCCATAAAAGCCCTTGGAACCGGCCCATAACGTACCAAGTACCGTGATGGAAAGTACCGTACCGGAGGCGATCAGATCACTTTCGGATAAAAATTGATCGACATAAGAATCAAATGCTTTCGGGATGAAATTTTTTACGGTAACGATGATGTCAGCCTGCGTCAACGGTGTATACTGAATGAGTGCCAGTATAAACAGAAGAAACGGGATAAAAGAGACAATGATAAAAAACGCTACCTGGGCAGCGTGGATCGAGATCTGTTTTTCATTATACTGGTAAGCATGCCAGAAAAATAAATTATCATAAAAAGGATTTTTTTTCTTCACAATGATTCTCCTGCTAAATTTAGTATATATGTTCTTTGGCAGCTGCCAGATGGCAGATCAAAAGAACGATTCATTACTTACAGTATATGTAAAAAAATGAAAAAAATCAAATGCTTCTCTTGACACCAAAACCCCGATTGTGCTACACTCGAAAACAGTGAAAGACGAAGAAGGTGTGGGCAGATGCCCAGCAGACTATTATTTTCCTTCAGAGAGACGGGATCATCGGCTGCAAGTCCTGTCAGGTTCAGATGATAGTTCAGTTTCCCACCGGAGTCCTGCTCCTGAACGTATCGAATTCAGTAGGGAGTGGCGTTTTGTGCTCGTTACGCACATAGGAGAGCCTGATGTTTGATCAGGAATTTGGGTGGTACCGCGATGATTCGTCCCTTGCTTTTGCAAGGGATTTTTTTATTGCGTACGATAACCGGAATAAGAGAAAGGACAGAGAAAATGAAAGAAAAATTAGATGGAATTTTGAACAATGCATTAAGTCAGATCGATGCATCTTCCAGCCTGGATAAGTTGAATGACATCCGTGTTAATTTTCTTGGGAAAAAAGGTGAATTGACTAGTGTTTTAAAAGCAATGAAAGATGTTGCTCCAGAAGATCGTCCGAAAGTCGGACAGCTTGTCAATGAGGCAAGAGACCGGATCGAGTCCCATATTGAGGAAAGAAAAAAAGCTTTTGAAAAGGCATTGCGTGAAGAAAAGATGAAGGCAGAGGTCATTGATGTTACTCTTCCTGGAAAAACGATGGAATATGGTCATCGTCATCCGAATACGCTGGCACTGGAAGAAGTGGAAAAAATCTTTATCGGAATGGGCTACGAAGTAGTAGAAGGTCCGGAAGTAGAATACGACTATTACAATTTTGAAGCCTTGAACATTCCGGCAAATCATCCGGCAAAAGATGAACAGGATACGTTTTACATCAATGAAAATATTTTGCTCCGTACCCAGACCTCTTCCGTACAGGTTCATGAGATGGAAAAAGGAAAGATGCCGATCCGTATGATCAGTCCGGGACGTGTTTTCCGCAGCGATGATGTAGATGCGACACACTCGCCTTCATTCCACCAGGTAGAAGGATTGGTTATTGATAAGAATGTAACGTTTGCAGACCTGAAAGGAACATTGGAACAGTTTGCAAAACAGCTGTTTGGAGAAGATACGAAAGTAAAATTCAGACCACATCATTTCCCATTTACAGAGCCGAGTGCAGAGATGGATGTAAGCTGCTTTAAATGTGGAGGCAAGGGATGCCGATTCTGCAAAGGTGAAGGCTGGATCGAGATTCTTGGATGCGGTATGGTACATCCTCATGTACTGGAAATGCGCGATATTGATCCGGAAGAATACAGCGGATTTGCGTTTGGTGTAGGCCTGGAGCGTATTGCATTATTGAAGTATGAAATTGACGATATGAGATTATTATATGAAAATGACAAACGTTTCTTGGATCAGTTTTAAAGGAGGAGAATGGCATGAATACACCATTATCATGGATTAAAGCTTATGTACCGGAATTAGAGTGTACCGAGCAGGAATATATGGATGCTATGACGATGTCTGGCACAAAAGTAGAAGGATTTGAAAAATTTGATGCAGATCTTGATAAGATCATTGTAGGAAAGATTGAAAAGATTGAAAAACATCCGGACGCTGACAAACTGGTTGTATGTCAGGTGGCAATCGATGAACAGGGTACTACAACAC
>CAKREC010000010.1 GCA_934316925.1 uncultured Eubacterium sp. | reverse complement strand
ACAAGATCGCCTTTTCAATCGTATCTAACACCTGTTGTTTATCGGTAAATACTTTGCTGAGCATCTTTCCGTGTGCGACCTTTTTTCCCCAGCGTCCACCAACATAAATGCGGTATCCATTGATTCCATCATCCAGACAGTGAAATGGACATTTCCCGATCGCGCGGCCACAGTTGTTGCACAGCTGCCGGTCGATCTGCATCTTGCCATCGACCATCTTCGCCGCATTCATCGGGCAGTTCACTTCGACCTGACATACTTTGCAGCCCCGGCAGATCGACTCATCATACTGCGGCACCTTGGCACCTACGACTCCGAGGTCATTTAAATTTGGCTTCACGCAATTGTTCGGGCATCCGCCGAGTGCAATCTTAAATTTGTGTGGAAGATCCACCTGTCGGTATCCCTTGTAAAACCGTTCATGAATTTCTTCGCTCAGTTCATACGTGTCATACAGTCCATACTGGCATGTAGTTCCTTTGCAGCTGACTACCGGCCGGACTTTACTTCCAGTACCACCGGTTTCCAAACCAGCCTGTCCGATAAACTCGCAAAATTCCTCGATCTGGTCGTATTCAATTCCAGATACTTCCACCGTAAGCCGGGTGGTCATCATCATATAGCCGTCTCCGTACTTCTTTGCCGCTTCCGCGATCACTTCACTTTCTTTTGTACTGATGCGTCCATTTCGCGTAATGATCCTGGCATTGAACCGGTTGGTTCCTTTCTGGTTCAAAAAGCCCATTCCTTTTGCCTTTTTAATCTCTTCCGGTGAAAGGGTACAGCCACTGCCATCCTGTGTACTTTTTTTCTTCTTTCCGTCGAGTTCGTCAATATAACCTTCTAACGCCGCTGCCGCCATGCCTACAGTCTTCACGCACCGGTCTTTCTCCGTGCGATAATGCTCTTCCAACGGTCCACAGTCAATCGTGTTACAGCCAAGTTTTTTCCGGAACACTTCTACAAACTTGCCGCAAACATCCCGGAAATCCGGTCTTTGACTATACTTTTTACTCAGTACTGCTATCGCCGCTGTGAGCGCCCCACAGGTACTCTTGCATCCCATACCGCCTCCAAAGCCCAAAAACAACTGTACTTCTTCCGCAGAAAATTCCATGTCATACACTTCATTTGCTGCCAGCAAAACAGCCTCCGCACAGTTTTTTCCCATCTTTCCATAATGATATTCTGCAATCTGTTGTAACATATTAGTTCCTCCTCATGTAATAAAATATCTCGCCTTCGCGCGGCAGCCAGTTATCGCAAATACTTGACTGCATCATAAACATTGATCATCATGATCACGATCATGATTCCTTCCAAACACAACGTGGCCTTTTGATCGTTCAATTTTTTGTTGATCCTGCGTCCCACTTCATTTCCAACGATCGCGCATAATATCATACCGATCAGCATGCAAAGTGGAAACTCCGGGATCCCCTGCGTGATCGCTGTCTTTAATGTACTGGCAAGCTGGCTGAACAGGATGATATACAAACTGTTCTGCGCTGCCTTCTTCGTCGACATAGAAAAGAAATAACAAAGCACTGCCACATTGAACGGGCCGCCGCCAATTCCCAAAAAAGCGCCCAGCATACCAAGACCAATTCCCAGCAATAATGCCAGTGCATTCGACTCTACTTTTTTAGGCGGGATCTTATCCTTCCAATATGTGTATAAAAAGGTTCCAAATGTAGCCGCAAATAGTAAAATCGCCTGCACGCCTCCCGCTGTATTTCGATCCGTAAACAGCGATTCTACAATTGTATACAATTCTTTTCCCGCCAAGCCACCGAGTGCTGCACCAACAGCCAGTATCGTCGTCATCCGGATTCTAACATCAAACTCCCGATGCCAGACTGTTTTGCCCATATTCCAGCATGTCATAGCGATCACCGTGCAGCCGGACAAAAATGTGATCGTAGAAACGCTTAACATTCCCGTCGCATCTAACACCGGTTTTATAATGATGCCACCGCCCATTCCGCATATCGTTCCAATAATGCAGGAGAGCAACGCCACCAGCCAACTTAGTATATTCATCATCTTCTTCTCTTTTCCCGTAATTCCTACTGAAATCTATGGAAATATTATAGCCAACATCCTTACTTTTTCCAAGTCATAAAGTGCATAAAATATTTCTGATTTTCAGCCTGTTTTTTGACAGACGCGACGCTTTCCATGAAAATCGCATCACAACCTGAATCCACAAAAAAGAGACTGCCGGCAATCGTGATATCATCACAATCACTGACAATCTCTACTTCTCTAGCAAAATATATGAGAGATTTATGCAATCTTATTTTGCATAATCTACAACTCTGGATTCACGAATCACACTAACCTTGATCTGTCCAGGATACTGTAATTCTGCCTCGATCTGTTTGGAAACATCACGAGCTAATAATACCATTTCATCATCATTAATCTGATCTGGCATAACCATCACTCGAATCTCTCTACCTGCCTGAATAGCAAAAGACTTATCGACTCCCTTAAAGCCATTGGAAATATCTTCTAATTGTTTTAAACGGTTGGTATATGTTTCTAATGTCTCACGACGAGCTCCCGGCCGTGCAGCGGAAATCGCATCTGCCGCCTGTACCAGACAGGCAATCATGCTTTCTGGTTCTACATCGCCGTGATGTGCCTCAACAGCGTTGATCACCAATGCCGATTCCTTAAACTTACGACACAGTTCTGCTCCCAACTGAATATGGGAACCTTCCATATCATGGTCGACCGACTTACCAATAT
This sequence comes from uncultured Eubacterium sp., assembly GCA_934316925.1. Taxonomy (GTDB): domain Bacteria; phylum Bacillota; class Clostridia; order Lachnospirales; family Lachnospiraceae; genus Eubacterium_F. The sequence continues at coordinate 51,574 of CAKREC010000010.1, read as the reverse complement.
CATGCAGTAAACCGGCTCTCTTCGCCATACGAACATCCTCTCCAACTTCTCCAGCCAGCAAACCGGTAAGGTGTGCCACCTCGATCGAGTGTTTCAAGGCGTTCTGTCCATAACTGGTACGGAACTTCATCTTTCCCAGGAGACGAACCAACTCCGGATGTATACCATGTACGCCAACTTCCAAAGTAGCCGCTTCACCCTCTTCGCGGATCATAGTTTCTACTTCTTTCTTGGCTTTCTCTACCATCTCCTCAATACGAGCAGGGTGAATACGTCCATCCACAATCAATTTTTCCAATGCAATTCTGGCTATTTCTCTTCGAATCGGATCAAATCCGGATAAGATTACAGCTTCCGGAGTATCATCTATGATAAGATCAATTCCGGTAAGACTTTCAAGAGTTCGGATATTTCTTCCCTCTCGACCGATAATTCTTCCTTTCATTTCATCATTCGGCAATGGAACTACAGAAATCGTAGTTTCAGACACATGATCTGCCGCGCATTTCTGGATCGCGGTGACCACACAGTCTTTGGCTTTCTTCGCAGCCTCATCCTTTGCCTGGCGTTCCAACTCTTTAACCATAACTGCAGTCTCATGTTTCACATCTTCTTCTACAGTCTTTAATAAGTATTCTTTTGCTTGTTCGGAGGTGAGTCCGGAAATTTTTTCAAGCTCACGCACATGACTCTGTCGCAACTCTTCTACTTTTTCTTTCTCTTTTTCGAAGCTTGCCACCCTGGCGTTCAACTTGTTTTCCCTTTTCTCGAGTGCATCCATCTTTTTGTCTAAAGCTTCTTCTTTACTAAGCACACGCCGTTCGTATTTCTGAATCTCCGCTCTGCGCTCTTTCGTTTCGCGTTCCAAGTCATTTTTTGCTTTTAAATTCTCTTCCTTGGCTTCCAGCAAAGCTTCGCGCTTCTTTGTCTCAGCGGTCTTCAGTGCGTCGTCAATAATCTCTCTTGCCTTCTCTTCTGCGCTCCCTACTTTGGCTTCACTTACTTTGATGTAATAAGCAATAGCCATCTTCCAAGCGACAAACGAAGCGGCAGCTAAAAGGATTACCACCAGAACGATTGCTACGATAAGCTGTGCAACCGATAACTCCAGCACTAAGGTGCACCTCCTTCAAATAGTTCGCAAGTGAAATTCCACAACTTCTCTACCCTTGTGAAACCTGCACATACGACATCTAGTATTTTACACTTTTTTAACAATAATGTCAAGGTTGTGTAAACAAAAGCGCCCTCTTTAAATTTTCCACATCATAGCCATCTTCAAACAGAAATTCTTCGTAGATCGCATCCATATTTTCCTGTGAATGTTCTACTTCTTTCGCGTATATACGAGCCACATCTTCTGCATCTTCTTTCGTAAAGCGGTTCTTTACCGCCAGAAGCCCTGCTGCCATGTCCTCCATCATCAATAGACTAACCACAACAAATTTGGCTTTTCCCAAAAAATCATAGTCATCCACGCATCGCGCCAGGCACAAAAAAGCATCATACACCGCCAGTTGTTCCATCTCAAAGCACCGCTCCGGCTCACTCCAGATTTTCTTCAGTTTCTGTCTTGCCGCTTCATAGCAGTCCTTGCCGTCTTTATTTTCTACGAACGTAGTTTGCAACTCCTGCAATATCGTTTCCCACTCTTCACTAATACTCTCAAGGCTGGTAAATAACACCATCCGTTTTAGAAACAACTCGTATTGATCATATCGCTGCTGCTCTTTTGGGAACATCTCGCCCTGATTCCACTGCTGTTGTATTTCTTCACTAAAATCCAAAAACTCCTGCAAACAGATCTCCGTTGGCACTTCCCGGTTCTGCAGGATCCGGATCGCCTGCTCCCTTGCCATCCGGATATCCTTAGCAAACCGCTGTTCCTCGTCATCCTCTTCAAACGGAAATTCCTCATTCAATTCTTTTTCTACAAACGTAGTCTTGGCATTTTCCGCTAAAACAAGCCGCGCCGCCTCCGGACAGCTTACACTTAAAGACAGTTCCCTTTGTCCGCCAAATTCAAGATAATTTCTCGGCGTGTCCGTACATACTTCACAAAGCGCATCTTCTCCCAACTCTTTATACAGATCGCACAATCCAATTTCGTCTAAAAACGGGCACCGCTTATTTTCCTTCAGAATAAAGCCATGTTTTTCATACATCTCGCCATCTTCGAGTTCATATTCCTTGATGCTTGCCATCAACCGCTTGCCAAATTCACCGGGCACTTTCTGATACGCCTCGTAACTCGCATCATCAATATCAATTTCCCAGCCGGCACAACAGGTATCTTTGCAGCGATCGGCAATACATTGAAATTCATCATAATAATCCGGATATCGAAATATCATCTTTAGTCTCCTCGCTCTTTTTTGCTGCTATTACCATAGCACACTTGAGCGGGATTTTCCACACTAATATAACGAGCGGATCCGTCTGGCTGCCTCGACCATATTTTCCAGACTTGCTTTCGTTTCTTCTACTCCCCTCGTTTTCAATCCGCAGTCCGGATTGATCCACAACCGGTCTTTTTCCACTTTGGTAAGCATCCGATTTACCGCATTTACAATTTCTTCCACCGAAGGCACGCGCGGAGAATGAATGTCATAAACGCCCGGTCCAACTTCTGTTTCAAAGTGATTTTCACGCAATGAATCCAGAATCTGCAGATCAGAACGGGACGCCTCAAAGGTGATCACATCCGCATCCATATCATCAATTGCCGGAATAATATCAGTAAACTCACTATAGCACATATGCGTATGAATCTGTGTTTCCGGTTTTACCCCACTGTGCGTCAACCGAAAGGCAGGAATTGCAAAATCCAGATATTCTGTGTTCCAGTCCGATCTGCGCAGCGGCAATTTTTCCCGCAGTGCCGCCTCGTCGATCTGAATGATCCGGATTCCATTCGCTTCCAGATCCAGTACTTCATCCCGGATCGCCAATGCAATCTGTGAAATAGACTCCCTCACACTGATATCTTCTCTTGGAAATGACCAGTTCAAAATCGTAACCGGGCCTGTCAGCATTCCTTTCATGACCTTTTCTGTTAAAGATTGTGCATACACAGACCATTCCACCGTGATCGGACTTTTTCTCGACACATCTCCCCAGATGATTGGCGGCTTTACACATCGGGTTCCATAAGACTGCACCCACGCTTTTTCGGTAAACAAAAATCCATCCAACGCTTCTCCAAAATATTCGACCATATCATTTCTTTCATACTCCCCATGTACCAATACATCCAGGCCGATTTCTTCCTGCCACGCTACACATTCTGCAATCTTTTTCTTGTTAAAATCCACATATTCCTGTCTGGTAATCTCGCCACGCCGATAAGCAGCACGGTTTGCTTTTACTTCTTTCGTCTGTGGAAAAGAACCAATTGTTGTCGTTGGATACTTCGGCAGATTCAACACATTTTTTTGCAGTTTCTGCCGGGTAACCCTTTCCGGTGTTCTTATATAATCACTTTCTGCGATCTCATGCAGCCGTTGTTTTACTTCTTCATTTTCACAATCTCTCTTCTTGGCAAAAAGCTTCTGATTCGCAATATATGTGATCTCAGAGGCAGGATCTTTTGTTTCCAAAAGCTGACGGATGTCCTGTAACTCCTGTAGTTTTTCCTCTGCAAAAGAAAAATGATCCCGATACACCTGCGATAATTTTGTTTCCTGGCGCAACGTATACGGTACATGAAGCAAAGAACAAGAGGTTGACACAACCGTTTTTATATCTTTCGCTTCCAACTGACTGAGTTTTTGAATCGTGCTCTCGTAATGATTTTTCCAAATATTTTTTCCATTGACCAGTCCCGCAAAAAGCAGTTTATCTTTTGAGAATCCGTACTTTTCAATCAACGCCCACGTCTGTTTTCCTTCAATAAAATCGAGTCCGATCCCATCAAAATCCATGGATAAAAGTTCCGGATAAATATCTCTCACATCTCCAAAATATGTCTGGAGCAACACGTTCGTATTCTTTTTTTGCGGTAATACATTATCGTAAATCTGGCGGAACAGTTTAATGTCGTCCGGTGTCATATCCTGCACCAGTGCCGGCTCATCCAATTGCAGCCACGCAATCTGGTGTCCCTCACATTTGCGGATGATCTCCCGGTAGGCATGTATCACAGCTTCCACATAATCTTTTGCTGCCTTGTCCCCTGTATACCGGCACAATTTGAGCATTGTGTAGGCACCGGTCACAACCGGCTTTGTTTCGACTCCAAGTGCTTTTGCCTCTTCATACTCATCCCACGGCTTGCTCCCATGTACCTCGATTTTTGTGTCGTCATCCAGTTCTGGAACAATATAATGATAATTGGTATTAAACCATTTTTTCATTGCCAACGCTTTTACATCGCCAAAGTTTCCCTGATACCCCCGCGCCATAGCAAAATAGGTATCCAGTTCGGACAACTTAAGATCACGATACCGTTTTGGCACAATGTTTAACAATACTGCGGTATCCAGCACCATATCATAAAAGGAAAAATCATTGCTGGAAATAAAGTCAATCCCTGTCTTTTTCTGAATCTGCCAATGTGTCTTTCTCAACTCTTTCGCTGTCTGCAACAATTGCATCTGATCAATTTCTTTTCTGAAATATTTTTCAGACGCAAATTTAAGTTCTCTTTCCGCACCGATTCTCGGAAATCCAATTACTGCTGTTTTCATAATAACCCTCCATTTATTTTGTGATGGTCTTTATTATAAATGGGAATTTATTATTTGAAAAATACAAAAAAGCTTATCCGCCCATAGTTTTGAACTATGAACAGATAAGCCTGTTAAAAAATGTTTTTCTTTTTTTATGCTAACATCTTTGCGGTTTTCATGGCGATCACGCGGTCAACTGGATATTTGCAGGAAGAATAATGGCAGGAAGAGGACAACACATACGTGTATGTTCCATATACTGCCACACCCTCTACTTTCGGTGGAACCCTGGTAATCTTTTTACATGCGTTTTTCAAAATCTTGCCGTTTGCTTTTGGCGTACTGTAAGATGGAGAATAGGTGCGAATGTGGGAAATATAACCGCTGTCGGTATTGTTCTTACCGCAGCCTCTGGTAAGAATCAAAGTACCGTCACTGTCAAATGTGATTCCCTGCACCTTACTTGGTACATCCATCGTATATTTCTTTGCTAAAGTTGGGGTTGTGTTGACATTGCCTACCTGATATCCTGTCATACTGCTCGTTGCCGTCTTGTAAGCGCCAACCCATAAAATACCATTGTAATATCCCATGTAGGATGCCGTGCTTCCCACCTTGATCACAGATGTGTATTTTGCAAGGCTTCGATAAGATACCCCGTCGGAAACCATCGTCGTGATCACGCTATATGGGAAACATGCTACCGAAGTACCCTTAGAAATCCAGATGTTCGTTCCGTCAAAGGCAATGCCTCCCACTTTTGCCTTACTTGGCAAAACCAATGTCGTGATATAGGACTTTGAGGACCGGCTCAATACATATACGACCGAATAATCAAGACCTTTGGAATCATATGCAGAGATCAAAAAATATCCTCCTGCCTGACAGATTCCCTGTGGCACCATGGAAGTAGAAGAAAATCCGGCTACATTGGTTGTCTTCATTCCCGGAATCGCAAAACTCTTTGAATAGTTCATGATCGTTCTCATGCGCTTATATTTCTTATACGCAGGGGATGCCTGAAATTTCTTTTTATTGCTATATTTTTTTGGTGTTTTGGATGTTTTGGACACTGCTGCCGTGGATGCCACCGCAGTTGTTGAGAGATCACTCTCGGTAACCGTACCATCTGCATTTTTTACATAAGCAGAGACACAGGCATAATAGGTACTGTTCTGTACCAATGACTTAACATCTACGGAAGTGGTTGCTCCATCCGTGATCGTCTTCACTTTTGAATAGGTTGTTGCCGACGCCTGACGAAGATATACATAGTATCCTGTTGCCCCGGAAACTTTGCCCCAGCTGACACGTACTCTGGCAGAGCCTCCTCGTACGGTAACCGACGTCGGTGCTGTCAGCTTTGTTGTGGTCGGTGTTGCTGTTGGTATCGGAGTCGCAGTTCCAATGCTGCTGCCGCTTGCTGTCACTGCCCCTCCCGATGTATTTTCGGTTCCCGCAGCCCGGACGCCTTTCCACTCAACCTGTCCAATGCCCGCTACGGTCAAGGCAAAGGCCAGCCCCATCGCGATCCATTTTTTTGATGATCCTGTAATCATGTTAAATCCTCCTTAATTAAATATGTACGGCTCCCCGAATCCGCCAGGTGGCAGATCGTCGGAGCGGATTTTCTTACTGTGTTCTTATCGTAACACCCAGTTTTGTCAGTGAAATGAGATTACTTTGTCAGTTTTTAGTCATTTATGGTATAATATAACTTCAAAATATACTCCCCCGACGAAAGGAATCACATATGGATCAGACCATGCACATTATCACCGAAGAAATCCAGCATGACGGAAAAGACAGTTTTGACTTTCACCGTTATGAGCCAACTCCGTACCCGGTACTGGATACCATATTTTCTGCATTTCCGCCAAAACCAGATGATATTCTGGTGGATTACGGCTGTGGTCTGGGACGTCTGAATTTTTATGCAGCGTACCGTTTTCATGTTGCCAGTGTCGGAATTGAAATGTCCGATGAATATTATCATCGCGCCCTGGCAAACAAAAAATCCTTTGTCGGACAAAAAGACTGTATCTCCTTCCTGCATTGCCGCGCAGAAGAATATACAGTCTCTAAAAATGATACCATCTTTTATTTTTTCAATCCGTTTTCCCTGACCATTTTCCGTCCAGTGATCCGCAACATCCTTTTATCCTACGAAGAAGCTCCCAGAACGATCACACTGCTTCTTTACTATCCGGAGGACGAACTGATCTTTTATATGGAACGGCACACCTGTTTTCAATTGATCGACGAAATCGCAGCCAGCGATGCGATCATCCGGGATCGCCGGGAACGCTTCTTAGTCTATCAGCTTTCTACCGGTCCCAGATAGCGGTCCCAGCCTGCTTCCGACCGGCCAAATGTGACACATAACCAGAAAGTATCTACCTCTTCTTCATCCTCTTCCTTCGGTACATCAATTCCGATCTCATAACCATAGCCTTCTGCAACTGAGGCTTCTACCGTAGTAAATACCGTTCCCTCATGCAGACGTTTCCAGACATGATCCTGCTCCGGTGCGGGAACCTCACGATTGGGTACCTCTTCTTTTAAGTTGCCATCCGCATCATAATACTTATACCCTTCTTTCACAATACGCACAATCGTACTGTCAAAAAGCTTCAATACCATCTCGCCACAATACATATCCTGAAATCTGCCATTCTGGGAATTGCGGTCTTTGATCGTAGCCCCGTCAAAAGTAAATTCAATCACGCCTTCTTCCTTTGTAAGCTGCCGGATCACAGCACCATCCAGCGAAATCTGTGACATCTCATCTATACACTGAAATTTCATGATAACCTCCTATTTCCGTAGCGCCCCCTCACTTTCGTTCGTCGGCAAGTCGTCGGAACCATCTTAAAATATGACTTCGTCATATTGGTTCCTCCTATTTCTGATATATCGTCTCCCGGTCTGCAAATATGGTGATCGCAACACCCAATGCCGTAAGCAGAAAACTGAGCACTGTCTGTGCCATATAATAGCTGAACAGCCCAAATGTATCGATCGACGCATAATAACGAACTGCTTCGATCAGGTCGAGCAGGGAACATCCCCACAAAAGCACCATAGCAAGCACCGTAAGTCGTTTATTTCCCAGTTCCTGATAATATAAAAAGCCAATCACACTGCATACGATCTGCAGACCACCCATGACATAGAACGTCAAGGAGTCTCCCTCATGATGGATCGAGACATATACCGTGTTGTCTACGGCTGCCAGTACCAGCATCGCAAATCCGAGCACAAGAGAAAAATCACCATTTTTACCGATCAGCATACCATGAACACTGTAAGCCCAGAAAAGCGCTGCCAGAAAGCAAAATGGGGTAATCAGCAGATAGATCGCCACTACCAGCATGGATATATTTTCTGCCTTTGTCGCTGATATAAAAAACACAACGCTCTGTACCAGACTGTACGCGGCCACAAAAAGAACCCCCAGCGTGAAAACACGTAATACCCGCTGCCATATCGGGGATTCTACCGCCCACAATCTTTTTTCTGATGACACCTTGTCTTTCATCTTATGCCTTCTTTCTTTCATATTTTTTTCATTGTAACACATTAGGGCAGAATAAAGCAACGCAAAAGGGGCATACTCTTCCATTATGAAAAGGAGGTTTTGTTTATGCAATTAACAGAACAAGAAACATTAGTGATCAAGGATCTGCAGACACAGGAAAAATCCTGCGTGGAAAAATATCAGTTCTACGAAAAATCTGCCAATGACAGCCAGTTAAAAAACTTATTTCACCGCATTGCGGCTGAGGAACAGGAACACTTTGATTCTCTTGGACGTTTATTAAAAGGGGAAGTTCCCAATGTATGGCCCGCTCAGGTAGGCACAGAAGGATATCATCCAACCACGACCTACAGTGCTTCTGATAATTCGGAAGAAAAGAAGCATGATCAGTTTTTGTGTACCGACTGCATTGCTACGGAAAAACTGGTATCTTCCACCTACAACAACGATCTGTTCCGTTTTGCTGCCACCGGCGTGAGAAAACTATTAAACCACATTCAGACGGAAGAACAAAATCATGCAGAAATGATCTTCCAGTACAAAACTGCCAACGGAATGGCATAATCCGGCACGCTCCGGCATACAATAATTAGTATAAACTTCCCTAAGCAAGACACTGGGGCAGGACAAGGGTTCTGCCTCAATGCCTTGTTCCATCGGGATTAAAAAGGAGTTTTTGACGTGAAACGAATCCTATTTCTTTTATCTATCTTATCTATTCTGATCCTGGGAGGATGCAGCAAAGTTTCTGATGATCCGACGATCACACCTTCTCCGGATCTGTTATATCAGGAAAAAGATTCTCCGGAACAAACGGAACTTTCTCTCGACAAACATTCTCCTTATGAGTTTTTCTACGATGAGTTTTCCCAAAAGTTCTGCATGATCGCAAAGAAGAAACATACATATACCCTGTATCATCTGAATGATGACAGCCATTGGAAAAAAAGTGCTTCCTGGCATTGTCAGAAAAATGAAAAATTGTTTTCTTTCTGCCCGGATTCCAAAGGAAATATCTATGTCATCCGCCAAAAAGGGAAGAAACAATATATTTCTCAATGCAAAAAACAAGGCAGTATCAAAAACACCTCTCTGCCTTGCTTCTCTAATCTTGAACATATTTCCATCTCCGGCAATATTTTATCGGCAAACCAGAAAAATACCGCCAGTTTTTACCAATTATATGAATGTAGTGGTATCGGTGCCGCTAAGATCAGCACCTTGGAAAACATCAATGCCTTTACCGACATTTTTTTCTATGCCCTGGACTACATGCCAAAAGGGAACAGCCTGTGTCTGATCACTTATGACTATCGTCTTGGTGAGCCAATCCAGAAATTTGCCCTGAATGCTTCCCACGGGAAACCGCAATATCTGCATCTTTGCAGTACACGGGATCATGTCTATCTGCTGACTGCTAAAGGACTTTTTTGTTGTGAAAAAGCCGGAACGGTGTTTCATAAAAAAGCCGCTTTGTCCGACATGAAAATCGACAAGATCGAGCAGGTTGTTTTTCTGTATATCGGAAAGGATCAAATCTTTTTAGGGATCTCCGACTCCAAAGAAAAAGATTCCTCTGCAATCACGCACCTGTACTGCTATCCACTTCCAGCCGGAGACTCACTGGGAACCATCGTCCAGATATAGACTTACTGCTGGTTCAGATTTACATCCAGCTGGTTGAACGGAATCACAATGCCATGTGCATCAAACTGATTCTTCACTTCCTCCAACATTCTCCAGCGAACCGTCCAGTAATCTTCCGGTTTTACCCACATATGGACAGCCATCGTAACAGCACTGTCATCCAGACTGCTTACCACAACATCGATCGGCATTTCTGCCAGACGTTCTTCCTGAGAGTTGGCAATATCAAGCAACACTTTCCGCACCTCACTGATGTCCTGGGAATATTCAATCCCCACATTGATATCAATTCTCCGGCGGTCTTCTCTGGTCGCATTGATAATATTGGAATCCGCAAGTTTACCATTTGGCAGAATGACCGCCCGGTTATCTGCCGTGTGAAGTGTCGTATATACAATGTCAATTTTTTGTACCGTTCCCTCAACGGCATCTACGATCACATAGTCACCAACGCAGAACGGCTTCATCAAAAGGATCAAAACACCACCGGCAAAGTTTGCAAGACTTCCCTGCAAAGCAAGACCAATCGCCAGACCGGCAGAACCAACCAGCGCTACGATCGAACTAGTAGCAAACCCGAGCACCTGCGCGGCAATGATCACCAACAATACATAGGCTGCTACTTTCAGCGCCGAAATCAAAAAGGATACTACGCCGGGCTCCATATCTTTCTTTAAAAGAGAATTTCGAAGCATCGTAAGCAGTTTTTTTACAATTTTTCCACCAATCACCAAAATCGCGATCGCGATCACCAGCGAGATCACAAAATCAAGTGATCTTGGTACCAGTCCGGTTACATAATCTACTAATTTTTCAATCATATCCTTTGTTCTCTCCTTTGTTTTTATTTATTCTTTTTTGTACTCTTTGTTGTTCTTGTATTCTTTGTACACTGAAAGATCTGGATCGACAGCGGTGACAGCCGGCATTCAATCGAATTTTTCTGTCCGTCCCATTCAATCTTTTTGGAGTTTTTCACTCTCGGATTTATAAAACCAGTTCCACCAAATTCAACCGCATCGCTGTTAAACACTTCTTTATACTTTCCTGCAAATGGTACCCCCAGTTTAAATTTATCATAAGATACCGGTGTAAAGTTGCAGACAACAAGCAATGTTTCTTCCTTGCACTTACGGATAAATGAGATCACACTGTGGTCGGCATCCAATGTACTCAGCCACTGGAATCCGGATGTCTTTATGTCATCCTCATACATCGCCGGATGTGCCAGGTAAAATGAATTGAGAATGCTGGTGTACTGACGCAGCTTCTCATGATCGGTCATCTCACCCTCTGCTTCACTATCCAGCAGGAACCAGTCAAGTTGTCTTTCTTCTGAGAACTCGCGTTCCTGTCCAAATTCCTGTCCCATAAACAACAGTTTTTTGCCCGGATGTGCTGCCATATAGCCATACGACAATCGTAAAGAAGCAAATTGATCCTCTCTGGATCCCGGCATCTTCGTCAACATAGAACCTTTCATATGAACCACTTCATCATGACTCAGTACGAGAATGAAATTCTCAGAATACTGATATACCATACTGAATGTAAGCATTCCGTGTTTACCCTTGCGGAACAATGGATCTGTGCGGATATATTCCAGATAATCATTCATCCATCCCATATTCCATTTGAGGTCAAATCCAAGACCGTCCTGCAGTCCAACACCAGTAACCTTCGGCCAGGCTGTTGATTCCTCTGCAATCGAAACCGCCCCATCTTTTCTCTTATGGATCTTGTCATTCAGACGCTGCAAAAATCCGATCGCTTCCAGATTTTCATTGCCACCATACATATTGGCGATCCACTCACCATCATTTTTCCCGTAATCCAGATAGAGCATAGACGCAACTGCGTCCATCCGCAAGCCATCGGCATGGAATTCATCCAACCAATACAACGCATTGGCATATAAAAAGTTTTCCACTTCCGGACGTCCATAATTATAGATCAGGGTTCCCCAGTGAGGATGTTCTCCCTGTCGGGGATCCAGATGCTCATACAGGCATGTGCCATCAAACCTTGCAAGACCGTGTTCATCTTTCGGGAAATGAGCCGGTACCCAGTCCAGCAGCACACCAATGTCATTTTGGTGCATCACATCCACAAAATACCGAAAATCATCGGGCGTTCCATATCGGGAGGTAGGTGCATAATATCCCGTCACCTGATACCCCCAGGATCCATCATAAGGATGTTCCATCACCGGCATCAATTCTACGTGCGTATATCCCATCTCCGTACAATACTCCGCCAGGATCGGTGCCAGTTCCCGGTAATTGTAAAAGGAGTCTTTTTCCTCTACTCCCGGTATTTCCGGCTTTTTGAACCCGGCAAGCGAGATCTCATAGATCAGCATTGGTTCCTTTTTAACATTCCATTTTTTCCGCTTCTGCATCCAGTCTTTGTCCAGCCACTGGTAATCCGAATCCCACACAACACTTGCTGTATGCGGTCTTAATTCGGCATAAGACGCATAGGGATCTGCCTTTAGCACCTCGCGGCCATCACTTCCTAAAATACGGAATTTGTAAATATCGCCTTTCTTCACACCGGGAACAAACAGTTCATAAACTCCTGCTTCCGGATAAAACCGCATCGGATTGGCACAGGCATTCCATTCGTTAAAATCACCTACCACACTTACCGCTCTGGCAAATGGCGCCCATACGGCAAACCACGTTCCGGGAATCCCTTCTATGGTATCCGTATGTGCTCCCAGTTTCGTATACACGGTATCATGAACACCATGACTGAACTGATACATGTCCATGGCATCCATGTGGCTGTCCAGCTGATAGACATCCAGCACTTTTTTCTCTTCTCCCTCTTTTGTCACCAGATAATGATACGGCACTACCTTGCGCGAAGAGATGAGTACGGCATAATACCCGCATTCATCCATCTGTTCCATCGCATAACGCTTATTTCCCTTATCCAGCTGCACCACGACCTGATCGGCACCGGGAAAATAGCCAGTGATCAAAACATGCGAATTGTCTACCATTTTGGCCCCCAGGATCTCCTCCGGCTGCTTGCATTCTCCATAAGCTAACGCCTCGATCTCCGGCCACTGCATATAGTCTTCTATCTGTAATGTCATACACAACCCCCATTTCTCCGGCTTGGCCGGAAATTATATTTCATGAATAAACAAACCACTTCTAAGCTTTGGTTCAAACCATGTGGATTTGGGTGGCATGAGCATATTCTGATCTGCCACATCAAACAATTCCGTGATCGATGTCGGATACATGGAAAAGGATACTTTCATATCCGTATCTGCTCTCTTCTCCAATTCACCCAATCCACGGATACCACCGATAAAGTCGATACGTGCATCCGTTCTCGGATCGCCAATTCCCAGAACCGGTGCCAGCAGATAATCCTGCAATACCGATACATCCAGACGTCCTACCGCATCTTTTCCTGCAAAACACGATTCCCTGGCACGAAGCAGATACCACTGACCCTCCAGATACATGCCAAAGGTTCCTTTTTTTTCAGGTTTTACCTGTTCGTCTTTTTTCTCAACATCGAAAGATTCTTCGATCTTTTTCAGAAATTCTTCTTTCGAATATCCATTCAGATCTTTTACGGTACGGTTGTAATCCATGATCATTAATTGATCGTGTGGAAACAATACCGAAAGGAAATAATTGTATTCCTCGTTTCCCGTATGCGCCGGATTTTCTTTTCTGCGCTTCAGTCCTACTTTTACCGCAGAAGCAGCCCGGTGATGTCCATCGGCAATATAGATCGAATCCATTTGCCGGAATGCATCTTCCAGCTGTTCTACATCTGTAGCATTATCAATCTTCCATACTTTGTGAACAATGCCATCCACTGCTTCAAAGTTATATAACGGCGTTTTTTCTTTTGCCTTTTCTACGATCTCATTGACCTTTTGCTGTGAACGATATGCCAAAAAGATCGGTCCAGTCTGTGCTGAGCAGGTATCCACATGAGTAATCCGATCGATCTCTTTGTCCTCTCTCGTATTTTCATGCTTCTTAATCACACCATTCACATAATCATCTACGGAAGCGCAGGCAACCAGTCCCGTCTGACTTCTGCCATCCATAATGAGCTCGTAGACATAAAACCCAGACACATGATCCCTTATATAAATGCCCTCTTCAATATCCTTATCTAAAAGTTCTTTTGCCTTTGCATAGACCTCTCTTGCGTAAGTATCAACCTCATCGCCAAAGCTGGTCTCTGCCCGGTCTATTTTCAAAAATGATAACGGTTCTCTTTTAACCTCTTCCTTAGCCTCTGCCCGATTATATACATCATACGGTAATGCTGCTACACGATGTGCTACCTCTTCATTTGGACGCAGGCATTGAAAACTTCTGATTGTTGCCATATCCCTCTCCTTTGTAATTTTATTTATGCGTTCATTATATCAAATTTGGTATAGGGGTGCAATATTGTGGGCATACTATAAGAAAAGTTTTGGAGGAATACACTGCCATGAACAGAAATGCAAAAAACTTTATGAAATGTGGTCTGATGGGATGGGGATTGGAATGTTTTTGGACCGGACTTGGGTCTGTCTGTATTGAAAAAAACAAGAAAATGACATGTGCTACCTCGATGTGGATGTTTCCTATTTACGGTATGGCTTCTGCCATCTCTCCACTCTGCCATGTCATGAAAAATAAAAATATATTCCTTCGGGGTTCTGTATATACTGCCTGCATTTTTTTGACCGAATACAGTACGGGAAGTCTTTTGAAAAAAATCGGTTGTTGTCCATGGGACTACAGTAAAGCAAAGGCAAACTACAAAGGGCTTGTCCGGTTTGACTATGCTCCTTTGTGGTTTGCCGTAGGGTTGCTGTATGAAAAAATTTTATCCGATTGATCCTCTTATAGTTTCTTTTTGCAGATGGCATTCAATACGCACTGTTCGCATTCGGGATTTCTCGCCGTGCATACTTTTCTGCCATGATCGACAAGGCGATGGCAAAAATCACTTCCTTTTTCCGGAGGTATGATCTTCCACAATGCCATCTCTACTCTTTTAGGATCTTTGATGCCGTCTACCAGTCCCATGCGATTGGTCAGCCGGATGCAATGTGTGTCAGTAACGATCGCGGGCTTATGGAACACATCACCCATGATCAGATTGGCACTTTTTCTTCCCACACCGGGCAGTGCCAGCAACGCATCAAAGTCATCCGGAACATGTCCATCGTATTTTTCTACCAGCATCTGCATACATTTTTGAATATCTCTGGCCTTGCTTTTTCCCAATCCGCATGGCTTTACAATCGCCTCAATGCCTTCCGGGGTCTCCGCCGCCAGTGCCTGCGGAGAAGGATACCGGGCAAACAGATCTTTGACAACGACATTTACCCTGGCATCTGTGCACTGTGCAGCAAGCCTTACACTGACAAGAAGCTTCCATGCCTCGTCATAATCCAATGTGCAATGCGTCGCCGGATATTCTCCTTCCAGCAACCGAATAATTTCTTCCGCTCTTTGTTTTTTTGTCATTGACATCACTCCACTTATTCAACCGGTATTTCTTTTACAAAATAATCAATGTATTCCCAGATATCTTCTTTTCCTTCTTTATTCAATGCAGAAAATGGAAGGATCGGTGTCTGTTCATCTGCACCCAGTACTTTTCGTATGCGGGCAATGTTCTTATTTTTTTCATTTTTGCTGACTTTATCCGTCTTGGTCGCTATGATCAGCGGGTTGAATCCCTTCGCGTACAGCAACTGATACATCTGAACATCCAGCTTGGATGGATCATGACGAATATCAATCAACAAAAACACCACTCGCAGTGCCTTTGAAGTATCCAGATACTTCTCGATCATCTTGTTCCACTTCGCCGCCAATTCGCGGGAAACCTTCGCATAACCATATCCCGGAAGATCCACCATATAGCAGATATCATTCAGATTGTAATAATTGATCGTCTGGGTTTTGCCAGGCTGAGATGAGGTTCTTGCCATAGACTTGCGATTCCACAAGCCATTCAAAAGCGATGACTTTCCTACATTGGAACGTCCCCAAAAAGCGATCTCGATCTTGTCATGCTGTGGCAGCTTACTGGTAATACCACACACCGTTTCCAGTTCTAATGATTTTATAACCATAGGACTACTCCTTGTCTTTATGCACTTTCCTCGTCCGTCTCACCGTGAGTATCTTCAATCGCAGGCACATCCTTGTCTTCCAGTGCTTTTGTCCGATCCCCTGTAATGTCCTCTTTTGTGATCGTAAATTCTTTAATATCATCCTGTGATGGCAATTCGTACATATAATCCATCATGCTTCCCTCCAGGATCGACCGCAGTCCTCTCGCACCGGTCTTTCTCTTATTGGAGAGCCGTGCCACTTCACGCAGTGCATCTTCCTCAAAGTTCAGTTCAATGCCATCTAATTCCAATAGTTTTTTATACTGCTTTGTGATCGCATTCTTTGGACGAACCAGGATCTCCATCAAGGCATCCTCGTCCAAAAGATCCAGCGATACCGTCACCGGAACACGGCCAATAAACTCAGGGATCAGACCAAACTTAACAAAGTCCTGTGGCAATGCACGTTTAAACAGATCTCCCACATTTTGTTGTGTAGAATCTGTAATTTCAGCATTAAATCCAATGGATTTTTTGTCAATACGGGAACTGATGATCTTCTCCAGTCCATCAAATGCACCACCGCAAATAAACAAAATATTGGTCGTATCAATATGGAAAAACTCCTGCTGCGGGTGCTTTCTTCCGCCTTGTGGCGGAACACTTGCTTCTGTTCCCTCCAAGATCTTCAGCAATGCCTGCTGAACGCCTTCTCCGGAAACATCCCTTGTAATCGACACATTTTCCGCTTTTTTGGTGATCTTATCAATCTCATCCAGATAAATAATACCATGCTCTGCACGTTTGATGTCGTAATCAGCAGCCTGAATGATCTTTAACAAAATATTCTCCACATCTTCACCGACATATCCTGCCTCGGTCAATGTGGTAGCATCTGCTATCGCAAATGGAACATTTAAGATCTTAGCCAGTGTCTGCGCAAGATAGGTCTTGCCAGAACCAGTCGGTCCCAACATGAGAATGTTGCTCTTCTGCAGTTCAACATCCATGTCTTTTCCTGCTTTGATCCGCTTATAGTGATTGTAAACAGCCACGGAAAGTGCTTTCTTGGCATCATCCTGACCGACTACATACTCATCCAAAAAGGCTTTGATCTCTTTTGGTTTCAATAAATTGATCTCATCATCGGTATCTGCGTCATCATACTCATCCTGCATTTCCTCTGCCAGAATTTCATCACATAAATCGACACATTCATCACAAATATATACACCATTTGGGCCTGCTATCAATTTGTGTACCTGTTTCTCTGTCTTGCCACAAAATGAACAGTGTAACAATGGCATGCCCTCGCTATTTTTTCCTGCCATATCTACCTCTCTACTATCTTATTGAAAAAGCGAATGATCGAATCATTCGCTTTTTCTTTGGTTACATCATTTTGATGTTGCATCATTTCGATTCTCCACAATGCAGTCCACAAGGCCATAAGCCTTCGCTTCCTCTGCGCTCATGAAATTATCTCTCTCGGTATCCTGTGCAATCTGTTCCACAGTCTGTCCCGTGTTCTTTGCCAGAATCTCATTTAATTTTTTCTTGGTTTTCAAGATATTTTCTGCAACAATCTGGATCTCCGTTGCCTGGCCTTTTGCTCCACCAGAAGGCTGATGGATCATGACTTCCGCATTTGGCAATGCAAAACGCTTTCCTTTCGCTCCACTGGAAAGCAGAAATGCTCCCATACTTGCTGCCATGCCAATGCAGATGGTTGAAACATCGCACTTAACATAGTTCATAGTGTCATAGATCGCCATACCTGCCGTAACAGAGCCACCCGGACTGTTGATATACAACTGAATGTCCTTATTTGGATCTTCTGATTCCAAAAACAGCAACTGTGCAACAACCAAGCTGGCCGTCTGATCATTTACCTCGTCTGCAAGGAAAATGATTCTCTCTTTTAATAATCTTGAATAAATGTCATATGAGCGTTCACCGCCACGGCTTGTCTGCTCAACAACATAAGGTACTAATGCCATAATTTCCCTCCATTTCCAGACTTCCATCGAAATACGCAGGGAGTCTGTTCCAATTAGTCTTCTTTTTCTTCTTTTGGCTCAACTTCAACAGCCTGTTTTGCCAAAAATTCAATTGCTTTCTGAACAGCCAGATCGGAAGCGATCTGCTCTTTTTCATAATCGCCAATCATTTCTTTTACTTTTTCAACTTCCATCTGATACATAGAAGCCATGTTCTCAATCTCTTTGTCTACATCTTTTGCTGTTGCTTTGATGCCTTCTGCTGCAACGACAGCTTCCAATGCAAGACGAGTCTTGATCCGTTTTTCAGCGTCTGGTCTCATCTGTGCCATCAAAGCATCTGCTGTCATACCAGTCATCTGCATATACTGATCAATGCCGATACCCTGCTGCTGAATTCTGCTTGCAAATTCCTGGATCATCTGGCGAACCTGCTCATCGATCATTGGCGCAGGAATCTCTACGGTAATATTTTCAACAACCTGCTCAATTACCTTATTTTCTTTTTCTCTCTTAGCTTCTTCTTTTCTTCTCTCTGTGAGGTTCTTTTTGATGCTTGCTTTGTACTCTTTTAATGTCTCAAATTCGGATACATCACTTGCAAATTCATCATCTAATTTAGGAAGTTCTTTTACTTTGATCTCTTTTACAGTAACTTTGAACATCGCTGGTTTGCCTTTCAAAGCTTCCTCATGATAATCTTCTGGGAATGTAACATTCACTTCTACTTCTTCGCCAACTTTTTTGCCAACTAACTGATCTTCAAAGTTGTCAATGAAAGAATGGCTTCCGATAACCAATGGATAATCGGTTCCTTTTCCGCCCTGGAATGGCTCGCCATCTACAAATCCTTCAAAGTCGATCACTGCGGTGTCATCTTTCTTAACTCCACGATTTTCAACAGTAACCATACGGCTGTTCTGCTCACGAATGCGGTCTAATTCAGCATTTACATCGGCAGCCATAACCTTAACTTCTTTCTTTTCTACTTCAATACCTTTGTACTCGCCAAGTGTTACTTCTGGTTTGGTGGCAACGGTAGCGGTAAATACGAAGTCTTTTCCTTTACCGATCTCTACAACATCGATCTCCGGACGGGAAACAATCTCAAGACCGGAATCTTTTGCAGCCTCTTCATAAGCATCTGGAATTGCAAAGTTTGCAGCATCCTCATAAAATACTTCCGGGCCATACATCTTCTCGATCATCTTGCGAGGAGCTTTTCCTTTACGGAATCCCTGAAGATTGATGTTCTTTTTATTTTTGTTATAAGACTTAACCATAGCCTCTTCAAATGTCTCTGCGCTTACAGTAATTGTAAGTTTTGCCATGCTCTTTTCCAAATTTTCAACTGTGTAACTCATTATTTCCTCCAATTTCTCTGCTTTATGCAGTATCTTTCCTTTATTTCTTTATATTTATAAAACATGTCCCTTGCTCTTCAATACCTGAACAATGGTATCCACATTTTTTTTACAAATATCGTCGTTCTCCGCTTCTACCATAACCCGGATCAACGGCTCTGTGCCACTCTCACGAAGTAACAGGCGTCCGGCATCACCTAACTGCTGGCTTACAAGTGCAGCTGCTTTCTGCACATCCGGATCCTCTCTGGCAGCCACTTTATCTTTCACTTTGACATTGACCAGTAACTGTGGATAAACAACAAAATCTTTTGTAAGTTCTGACAGCGGCTCATCATAATACAGATATGCTTCCATGATCATCAGGGAAGTCAAAATACCGTCTCCTGTCACCGCATGCTCTTTGAATATAATATGTCCTGACTGCTCTCCACCGATCGAATAGTCGTTGGCCATCATATTCTCACAAACATACTTGTCACCAACTGCTGTCTGTTCATATCGAATACCAATCTTGTCAAATGCCTTATAAAGCCCCATATTCGACATAACCGTCGTCACAACGGTATCATCTTTCAGTCTGCCCTGTTCTTTGAGATACTTACCACATACATATAGGATATGATCGCCATCTACGACCTTGCCCTGATCGTCCACCGCCAGGCATCGATCCGCGTCGCCATCATAGGCAAATCCAATATCAGCTCCTGTGTCATACATCAAAGACTGTAACGACTCAATATGAGTGGATCCGCAATCACGATTGATGTTGGTTCCATTTGGCTGATCATGACGTACGATCGTATGCGCTCCTAATGCCTCAAACACATCTTTTGCCATAGCAGATGCCGAACCATTGGACAAGTCCAAAGCCACCGTCTTACCTTCAAAAGAATGTTTCGCCAGGTGGATCAGATGCTCTTTGTAATGGTCTCTGCCTGCAGAATAATCATAACAGCGGCCAATCTTCTCTTTCTTGGCAAAAGGCAATTCCGGAATCAAACCGTCAATATACTTTTCAATCTGTTCTTCCACTTCCGGCTCCAGCTTATGACCTTCCCCATTGATCACTTTTAATCCATTGTCATAATATGGATTGTGACTGGCACTGATCATAATACCGCAGTCAAACTTCTCTTCTCGAATCAAATACGAAACACTGGGAGTTGTCGTCACATGCAACTGATATACATCTGCTCCACTGGCAGTCAGTCCAGAAGCCAATGCGGTTTCAAACATGTCTCCTGACAATCTTGTATCTTTACCTATAATAACGCGAACACCATGTCCGGCTTTCTGATAGTAATGACCCAAGAATCTTCCCACTTTGTATGCATGTTCCACGGTCAGATTTTCATTTGCTTCGCCGCGGAATCCATCCGTTCCAAAGTACTTCATAATGCCTCCAATCTGCTATGGGCATAGCAAACCCAAAAACCCATATGTATCACATTATACACAAGTAAAATAAAAAAAGCAAGGATTTCTATTCTTCACCTTGCTCCAAGGTACTTATGGCAGTCTGGATCAAATTCACAGGGTATCCTTTCCTTGCCACCGCAGCCTTTAACTTTTGTCGTTCTCCCAGATCCATCTCCCGAAAATTCCTGCCCTTTAATCGCTTTTGTAATTGGATCAATAATGCTTCTGTTTCTTCTTCTTTTGTATATTCCTCTAATGCAAGAGAAATCAACTCCCGGTCAACTCCTTTTTCCGAGAGTTTCATCTGCAGCTCCCGCCGGCTCTTCTTTCCTTTGCGAAACCGTACATAATTGCAGGCAAACCGTTCATCGTCTAAATACCCAAGCTGCTGTACGTACGACACTGCCTGCCCGGCAGCTTTCTCCGAAAAACCGGATCGGCAAAGACGATTCTGCAGATCTCTGGCAGTTCTTTCCTGTGCAAGCAAAAGGCTGAGTGCCTTCTCTCTTGCCCGTCTGTCTTCCTCTGAAATCTCTTCCTGTAAAGAAGAGGTAATGTCACGGTCATCTTCTGAAAGTCGCCAGGGTAATCCTTTTTCCTGCGATCCTGCCATATAACATCACCTCCCTCTTTCATATGCACCGCCCCTCGCATTCGCTCGGCGGCAGGTCGTCGGAGCCCATTCCATATATGACTTCGTCATATGGGGCTCCTCTCTCTCATTCTGTTTCTGGTGTTTTTTCTGCTTTCGGTTCTTTTTCTTCTTCGTCTTCCTTTGGTTCCGGAGCACACTTCTGACGTACCTGCTTTTCTACCTCTTCAAACATCTCCGGATGTTCTGCCAGATACTTCTTCGCATTCTCACGTCCCTGACCGATGCGCTCTCCATTGTAAGAATACCATGCACCGCTCTTCATGATAACATCATTCTTGGCTGCCAGATCCAGGACATCGCCCTCTCTGGAAATTCCTTTACCAAACATAATGTCAAACTCTGCTTCCTGGAATGGTGGTGCCACCTTGTTCTTGACTACTTTTACACGAACGCGGTTTCCGATCTTTTCTCCACCTTGTGACAATGTCTCAATCCGGCGCACATCCATGCGGACAGAGGCATAAAACTTCAACGCACGACCACCGGTCGTCGTCTCCGGGTTGCCAAACATAACACCAATCTTCTCTCGCAGCTGATTGATAAAGATGACGGTACAATTGGACTTGTTGATCACACTGGTCAGCTTACGCAATGCCTGACTCATCAGACGCGCCTGCAAACCTACATGAGAATCTCCCATATCTCCATCGATCTCGGCTTTTGGTACAAGTGCAGCTACCGAATCCACGATCACAATATCGACTGCTCCCGAACGCACCATCGTCTCCGTGATCTCCATTGCCTGTTCTCCACAATCCGGCTGGGAAATATACAATTCATCGATGTCAACACCGATATGCTTGGCATACACAGGATCCAGTGCATGCTCTGCATCAATAAATCCAGCAATACCGCCACGCTTCTGTACTTCTGCAACCATGTGAAGGGCTACCGTAGTCTTACCACTCGACTCCGGACCATAGATCTCGATCACACGTCCTTTCGGAATGCCGCCTACTCCAAGTGCCAGATCCAAACTCAATGAACCGGTCGGAATCGCCTCTACCTGTAAATGAGACGTATCCCCAAGCTTCATGATCGATCCCTGTCCATATGCCTTCTCGATCTGTGCAATCGCTGACTCCAGTGCCTTTAATTTATTTTGATCCTTTTCCATTCTAATCCTCCTGTTTGCGAACAAATGTTCTGTTTACGTTTATACTATAGTATTTTTTTATTCTTGTCAACTGTTTTTCGTATTCTTTCACCCTGATATTAAGTATAAACGACATACTTACCCACTGTCCAGAATCGTTTGCGCGGATTTTATAACGCTTTATGCGGAAAAATGTACCGTTTATTCTTACTTGATATAAACGCCCAGACGATATGTGTTTTTTACCTTATACGTCTCTCCCAGCGTGATCACCTGACCATTCCATGGATCGATCGCAATAAAACTCGACGCAGAGATCACGTTGCCGATCACATTTTTATATCCGATCAACGTGATCCAATGTTCACTGCTTGTCGCACTATAAACATTCAGGATCGCCGGTTTTCCAACAACGAGCTGTGCATAAGCTTCCCGTAGGATTTCAGCTTCCGATGAGAATGAGCGGGTCTCATAACTGCCACGGGACCACACACAGTTTACATTCGTATCACTGACCCAATAAGCAGACGGCATCACAACAGTTCCGTTCAGAATACTGTTGCAGTATGCTAGTGCAAAAGAAGCACACGCCTTCTTTTCCAAAGCATTTCCCTGTGATTGACAACCGATTGCCTGGATCAGATCTGCATTATAGATCAAGGTCTTTGACGCAGATGCTCCGGTTATGTATACATCAAAAACTTTCCTTGCCGCAACAACACTTCCTCCTTGCTGCCCATCCACGGAAATCTGATAATAATACCGTCCGACGGGTAATTTGCCGAACGTGATCCGGGCGTCGATTTTTTTCAGATCAAAACTTACTCCCGTCGCATTTTCCTTGGCACTGATCACCGATCTGCCACTTGCGTCGATAACCTCTACGGTAACAGTCCGCAATGGATAACGGGATGTCAATGTCCCCTTTAATAAGAATGCACTTCCATATATGATCGACGTTGGATAGGTAAATTCCTTGTCAAACCAGACCGCAGCAACCGGTTTTGACGTTGTCTTCCGAATAAATTTGAACCGTTTCTTATTTTGTCGTTTGCCACAGGTAATCTTCCCTTTCGACTCCCGAAGGAACATGCCTTTTCCCACGTTTTTGATAAAATAGGACTCTTTGCCTGCGTATAAAAATTGGAAGATCTGATTTTTGTTCTTCTTATCATACGTCTTTTGTACGATCCTATATTTCCCAGATGTCTTCTCTACCGTCAGATATTTGCCACTTCCGGCATTTTTCAGGCGATATTTATTTTTCCCTGCTTTTTCCGGATAAAACACCCGGCTGGCGCAATCCCCCTGTGTCCATAATGACACTTCTTCTCCCTCTGCAACCGAAGCACCGGGGATCTCGATCACCTTGTCCTTTGCACTCTCTGGCGAAAGGTACATATAATCCCGACTCAGTTCGACCGGTTGATTCGCCCGGATGTGGTATGTTTTCTTTTGTAATTTAACAGAAAACATCGTTGTCTTTCCGTCAGTCCGGGTGATCAGCATCGTATAGGTACCTTTTTTCCCTACATGAAATGTCCTGGCGCCTTTCGAGATCTTCTCCGCCTTCTGAAATGATTTTTTCGTCAGATTCTTCTTTTCGCCTTTCCGGATCTGGATCTTTTTCGTATTCGGATCCAGAACTGCTTTTTCCAGCCGTGGTATATACGACACAGAGGCCCCTTGTCCTTTCACACAATTCAAACAAGACGCCCCTGCACAAATCACAGCAAAAGAAAGAATCCGCATCAACTTTTGTTTTGTCAATCACGATCTCCTTTTGTTAAAAAATATTCTTCAAAAATACAACATATCCTTTTTTCGTTTCATATACATCTGCTTTACTGGTGATCTCCCATGGAGCATGCATATTCAGCACCGCAACACCGCAATCGATCACATTCATGCCATACAAAGCCATGATATAGGCGATCGTACCGCCTCCACCAACATCCACTTTACCAAGTTCCGCTGTCTGATAAGCAACATTGGCATCCTGAAGAATACCACGGATCTCTGCCATAAATTCGGCGTTGGCATCATTGCTGCCGGACTTTCCACGGGAACCGGTGAATTTGTTGAATACCATTCCTCTGCCAAAATAAGCCGCATTCTTCTTTTCATATGCAGAGGCATACGTAGGATCAAAAGCTGCACTGACATCAGAAGACAGCATTTTCGAATTGGCAAGGCAGCGGCGCAGCGCAAGATCCGAATACTGTCCTGCCAGATTCAATACCTCAGCGACTGCATTTTCAAAGAAATTTGACTGCATACCGGTAGCACCAACACTTCCGATCTCCTCTTTGTCGACCAGTAAACAACAGGTTGTATATTCCGGATCTTCTACCTCTAACATCGCAACAAGCGAAGTGTACGCACACACGCGGTCATCCTGACCATACGCCATGATCATGCTTCGATCAATACCGGATTCTCTGGCTTCTCCCGCCGGAACAACTTCCAGTTCCGCAGAGAGAAAATCTTCCTCTTCTATGTCATACTGTTTTTTCAAAAGTGCAAGTACATTTGCCTTTACCGCATCTTTTTCTTCATCCTTCAATGGCTGACTGGCAAACAAAATGTCCAGTGCCTCTCCTTCTATCACCTTGTCCGCTTTTTTGTCCATGCGCTCATGAGCCAGATGGATCAACAGATCCGTAACACAAAATACAGGATCGTCCTTATGCTCGCCAATATTCACATTGACAACTGCTCCATCTTTTTTCACAACAACACCATGTATCGCTAATGGCAGGGTCACCCACTGGTATTTCTTAATGCCGCCGTAGTAATGCGTATCTAAATATGCCAGATCCGTATCCTCATAGAGCGGATTCTGTTTGATATCCATGCGAGGAGAATCAATGTGTGCTCCCAGGATCGCCATTCCTTTTTCCATCGGCTGCCGTCCGATCTGGAACAGCGCTACTGTTTTCTTCATATTAACTGCATACACTTTGTCCCCCGGCTTGAGAGCGGTTCCCTCTTCTATGCAGCTTTGCAGATCACGGTATCCGGCTTTCTCTGCCATCTCAACCGCCAGCACTGCACATTCTCTCTCCGTCTTACCCTGATCAAGGAACTCGCGATAACTTTTGTTCAACGCTTCCAGTTCCTGAATCTCTTTTTCTGAATAATCTTTCCATGCATTTCTTCGTTCCATCGTTCTATCCTTTCTATTCATCAAATTCTACAACGACATAAAAACCTCTATCATTGTGTTTAATCTCTTTTACAATGCCCTCTCTGGACTGCAGCCTTTCGCGGAAAACATAGTTTCCCGACATTGCTACCGCCGGATTGATCGTGTAATAATAGGCACTGGGCAATACACCTTCGGTAACGGTAACCTTGTCCCCTTCCTGAACCAGGTTCTCCCGTTCCATCTTAAATTCCATCTCTCTCATCTTAAACCTCTAGTCATATGTTACTTCTTTTAAAAACAATCCGCAGGCAGGAGCAGTCTGACCTGCCAGTGACCGTTCTCCGGTCTGCAGCGGCAGTTGGACTTCTTCGATCGTCCGCTGTCCCAGTCCCACTTCCACAAGTGTACCTGTCAGGATGCGGACCATATTGTATAAAAATCCATCTCCGTAATATGTGAGCAAAATCCGGTCATCGGTCTGTTCCATCTCAATACGATCCAATCGACGGACTGTTGATTTTTTCTTGGACGCTCTTGTGCAGTACCCGGCAAAATCGTGCTGACCGATCAGCAGATCGGCTGCACTTTGCATGCTTGCAAGATCCAATGGCTCATCCATCTGCCAGCTGTATTTGCGCCGGAACACATCATAATGTCCCGCTTTCGTAATGCAATACTGATATACTTTTCCCGTTGCATGTAAGCGACTGTGAAAACGCTCCCCCGCCGGGACTACTTTCAGTATTCGTATATCTTCCGGCAAATATTCGTTCATCTGCATCTGTAACTGATCTGCCGTAAAAGAGTCTGGCATTCTTGCATTTGCCACCTGTGCATAAGCATGCACTCCCGCATCGGTCCGACCCGCGCCATCAATCGTCACCTCCCGACCGGCAAGGCGACTGAGCACATACTCAATCTTTCCCTGGATCGTATCGGCAACCCCTTTCTGCCGCTGCCAGCCCCGATATCTGGTACCGTCGTATTGTATGATAAAACGAAAATTGATCAAAACCGCTCTCCTCTGGCTGTCTCGTATTTTGCCCGGATCCGGAGTTCCGACATAATAAACTCATATCCATCCACACCATCTTCAATCGAAAGGTCGAGGCTGACTGCGAGATTGTTCAATATGTGCTCATCCAGATCATCTTTCATTTCCTGCAAAATACGGATTTTTTCTTTATATGTCTCGGCATCAAAAAAAGCGACCATCTTCTGAATCTTCGGATCCGTAACTTCGCCCCTTGATATGCGTGGCTGCTTCTCCGGGAGATCCTGTCGCTTCTCAATCTGCTGCTGGGACTGAATAGGAAGTTCTTCAAAATCTTTTACATATTCTGCAAAAAAATGCCGGGTTTCCATCACAAAGCAGTCAAATGGCTTTGTCAGTTCCTGATAACATACCACTTCCTGATAGGCTGGTATCGTCTGGGCTCTGGTAATGATTTGTACCGGCTCACCTGTTGTCTTGTTGTAAAAAATACTGGTTTTCAATACAAACACTTCCTTCTCTTTTTCTTTCTATTATAATATTTCAGAAAACGTTACGCAAGAAAAAAAGAAACCTTATCCCCGGCAAAAGCCAGGCACAAGGTTTCTTGCAACTATCCTGAGATCATCCTGTTTCTTTTAGTAAACAGAACCTGCTCCTACAATACCACTGGTAACTTTCTTTTTACCATTCTTACCAATGTATTTGAGGCGAACATAATATTTCTTACCTTTTTTCAATTTTTTCTTACCATATTTGGTGATCACGCATTTGGATTTTTTCGAACTCAAAGTCTTCACTAATTTGTATCCAGAATTCTCTTTTGTCGATACATATACTTTGTACTGGGAAACACCAGATACTTTTTTCCATGTCAATGTGATCTTCTTTTTGTTGGCACTTCTTACCATCTTCATCTTACTGGAAGAAGCGTAGAAGGAATAAGAAGACCATGCACCGTATACTTTCTGTCCATTTACATTTACATAAGCACGAACTCTAGTCTTTGTAAATACGTTCTTCTTGAATGGATCGATACGAATGCTGGTACCAGTCAATGTGTTGTCTACCAGTTTTTTACCTTTATATGTCAAAGTCTGGAACTGATAACCATCGCAGTTCGTTGTAGTAGACCATCCATAATATGCTACGCTAATCGCATCATAATATGTAGTCATTGCAAGACCGAGTGTCTTTGCAGGAATGGTCTTAGCCGTAACACTGTCACTGTTGCTTCCGGTTTCCGAAACGGTGTAGCTTCCATTGTTGACAGAAAGGGAAGCCGTTGCTGTCACTACATAATCTGCAGCATATGAATTGGTAAGACCACCAATGGTGTAGCTGGTAGCATTGGTATCGGCAACTTTGGCAAGATCCCAGTAACCATCTCTGCGATATACGGTGTAGCTGGTAGCTCCGGCAACCGCATCCCATGCGATCGTAACAGAGTTATTTCCTGCAGCTGTCTGGCGTACATTGGCTGGTTTGCCTACTTCTGGTGCTGTAGCGATCTCGATCATCTCACTCTCAGCCATGACATCAGAAGCAGCATATGTATCACCATGCTTAAAATGATAATTCTTCATCGCGCATACTTTTACAAAATACTTTTTACCTGGTGCCAAACCATTGATGGTAGTTGTTGCACCGGTATCATAATCCTTGAATCCAAAATTGCGACCATCGTTACTGATCAAAACATGGTAATGACTTGCTTTTTCGGCACCGATATACTCATCCCATGAAAGCTTAACCGATGTATCGGACTGGGCAGTCTGCTTGATGTTTGCAGTAAATGTGGTTGCTGCTTTACTTGTTGTTCCTGTAACAAGCAAAAGAGCAAATGCTGCTACAAATAAAGTAGCAATCGATTTGATACTTTTCTTCATTTTCTTACTCCTTTTGAATTATATATAATTACATATCCTAAAAAATTTTAATATAGTTTTTATTTTTTGTCAATACAAATTCAAGATTGACAATTTTTTTCTTTTAACATTCGCACCAATTTATGACGAAATGCCTTTTCCGCTACATTTCCACGGTCAAATGCGTACCGATTATAATCAAAACGAGTTTCTTCAATCATCTTGCGGGTATAGAATTTGTCCTGTCCATCGGTAAAGGTAACCCAGACAGATCCCACCAGTTCCTCCTCGGTATAATCGGATTGTTCCAATATCGTAGGCACTGCTTCTTTATCCACCAGATAAACATGGGCATACGCTCCCACCGTTTCTGCCAGACGGGAAATATTTACCTGACTCTCCGACCGGTCATCTTCCACCGCCATGATAACCGGCAGACTGCGGTTGTGATTCGCGATAAATGCACTCACTTCTTCAAAATCGTGGAACGTACTTACTTTCTGTGGTTTCAGACTCATTGGTTTTACATCTTCATAACCGATTCGGCGGAAGATCTCATCCACAAAACGCGGTTTGGAAAAACCGTCACGAACCAGGCGGTCTGGCGTATGGCAATAATCACAGTCAACTTTCATGCGGATGCGTTCACTCATCTCAAGACTTACTTTTGTCCGCCACACGACACCTTTGCGATCGGTATCGAGATTTTCCAGCGACAATTTATAAAATCCCAGAGAACGGTTTCCTAAAATCTGCAGATCATAACCTGCCATGTGAAATTCATAATCCACCGGATCCAACGGAATATCATCGGTCAGATTTTTAAATTTGCTCTGCGCCCAGGAAGCGATCATACTGACAGCCGCTGAAAATTCGCAATCCAATTCCTGCCCCTCTTCATGACTGAGTGTAACATTCAGCCGGAAGGATGGTGTGACATCCAATGGACTCAGTTCTACCCGCTCCAGTTTGGTTACCTTGTCATTTGCCAGCACCTCTTTACAGATCTTGAATAAACGTCTCTGATATACGGTGCCCTTATCTTCCATCAGATCGGCAAATGCTTTTACTAACAGATTGTATGTGAGTTTTTCATATTTGCTATTTTGCATCAGCGCAAAAATAATATCCGCTCTCGAACTCTGGAAAAGATCATACGCCGCCACCAGGTTGTCATCGAGAAAGGCGATCAGTTCCGGTGCCAGCGGCTCCCGGTCAAACCGCAGACGAAAACGGCTCTTCATCATCATCTCCCAGTTCTTCTGTGTGAAGTGATACGATGAAAGTTTGTCAAATACACTGAGTGTCGACCAGTCGCACAATTCCAGATTGGCAAGAACACAATTTAAGGTGCGGGACAGATCTTCGTTATTCTCCCAAAAAGCGTCCCCATACGGAGACTTGTATCTCATATCGTGTTCAATCTCATGCCACGCCTCAAATGAAACCGTCCGAAGCTGTACCTCAAAAGTAGCATCGATCGGGTATTCCGTAAGATCTCCGCTAAACAGCTGCTGATATTCATTCGGGATGCGAAAGACCCCGTTTACTTTCGAAGCCTTAAATTCTTCATCCGTCGTTGTCGTCATCGACCATTCACCCACGCGCCGGAATGTCTGCTCCAGAATTTCCCGGATGATCCGCATATCATCCTGATAATACACAACAACCCGCAATCCGATCAGGTCCTGCATTTTTTTCTCATCTTCTCCAAAGCCATAACCACTCTTCTCCAGTTTTCGAATGATCGAATCCGGACTTTTGGCGCGGTTAAAAATACGAAAATAAATGCCGGCTCGATTCAGACATCCGGCAATATCTTCTTCCAATCTCTCACCAATTCCCTCTAATTGGCGTGTATGTATCTTCTGTTGTAAATCCTCAATACTATATTTCATATTTAATCTCCGTTCTAAAGACGCTCCCTCACGCTTTTATTTTTATTAAAATTGAAACTCCGACGTAGTTCCGGAATCCTCGGAATCTTTCTCATCATCGTCGTCATAATCATAGTCATCGTCGTCATAATCATCATCGTAGTCGTAATCATCATCGTAATCGTAATCATCAAAATAATCCGAATCGTCCTGCTGTTCATACTGCTGTTTCCATTTTTCAATTTCGCCTTTGGCATGTCTTTTAGCAATCCCATTACCAATCGCCAGCGCTGTCATAAGCAAAACTGCACATACGCCAAACACAGCGGCAAATATAATCTCTTTATGACTATCTGATTCCTGAATGATCTTGTTTCCACATTTCGGACAAAAAACGGCATCCTCATCAACGGATGCATGACACTTATCACAAAACATATATCCTCACTGCCTTTCCCTTTTTTTCAAGTATAACATTTTTTACAGCAACTGTCCAATTCACAAAAAAGACACAAAAAAAGTAAATTTGTACACATTTTCTTCACATAAGAGCGTTATACTAAGCACATAAATTCAAAACAAGCTTATTTCTAATATTTGATATTTTTTCATAAAACTCCTCTTTCAAAAGGGCGGCTGAATTACCAGTCGCCCTTTCCCTTTGTTCTGTATTGTTTTCAAAATAAAAAGGACAGCTTACAAAACCGTCCTTTTGATCTTAAATTTGATTTTATCTTATTTTATCAAGAAATTTTTCATCCGTTACCACAAAGCGTACATGTTCTCCCTCGGCGATGCGCTGTTCTCCCTCCATCGCCCACACTGAGAAAACAACCTTGGCTCCTTTTTGCGCCATGACTTTTGCATAGCAGGTAACTTCGCGCCCCACTGCAGTAGGTGCCAGATGCTGCAGATTCATACTGCCCCCTACCGTACTCTGTCCGGCAGACAACTTATCGGCGATCAGCCGCCACGAGGTCTCCTCCAGCCAGGCAACCAGTCTTGGAGTAGCCAGTACCGGTAACGTACCACTTCCTAACACCTGTGCCGTATCGTTTTCTGTCACGGTGTAACTTCTTGTCCCTGTCATATTGATCTCGATCATCTCTTGTTTCTTCTCCTATTGCTCTTTTTTCGGAACTAAAATTCCACGATCTTTTAATTCCTGTTCAATCGCATCCAGTACTTCCTCCGATTCTGCCAATACCGTATGATAGTGATAATCGGAGGTAACATTTTTTAACAAACGGGATTTTCCACTATGGATCCGGTCTACATAGGCCTTGACATCCCGGCGACAGCGAATATTCATCTCCGCTTGTATCCTTCCATAAACTTTGTGGTTGACAAAAACATTTTCCACAAAGCCCCCCTGATCCACAATCGCATTTAATTCCGCTTCCACCTCTTCATCACTGTGGCGGCACTTAAATACGCGGATGCAGTCTCCTGCATGTTCTTCCTGGATCACATATCCACGATTCGTAGAAATAATATCTACATGGGAAGATCGCAGCAAAGCAATATCCTGAACGATAATCTGACGGCTTACCCCAAATTCTTTTGCCAGCGCAGTACCGGATACCGGTTTGTCCTGTCTGCTCAGATATTGAAGGATCTTATCCCGCCTTGTTTCTGCCTGCATATCCATTCCTCCCGATCAGACTCTGTGAAGATTCTTCAGAGAAATATCCATGATCGGTGCAGAATGTGTCAGGGCGCCACTGGAGATAAAATCCACACCCAGATCTGTCAAGCGATCAATATTTTCCTTGGTAACATTTCCAGAACACTCGGTCTGTGCTCGACCACCGATCAGGGCGATCGCCTCTTTCATCTGCTCCGGAGACATATTATCCAGCATAATAATATCTGCACCAGCTTCTACGGCTTCTTTTACCATATCCAGATTTTCTACCTCAACCTCGATCTTGCGCACGAACGGAGCATATTCTTTTGCCATCTCAACAGCCTTTTTGACACTTCCTGCTGCCCCGATATGATTGTCTTTCAACAAAACACCGTCCGAGAGATTGTAACGATGGTTGTTTCCGCCGCCGATCTTAACCGCATATTTTTCAAAGATACGCATATTCGGAGTTGTCTTGCGGGTATCCAGAAGTTTTGTTTTGGAGCCTTCCAATAACGAAGCAACAGAATGAGTGTATGTGGCAATTCCGCTCATACGCTGCAAATAATTGAGTGCTGTGCGCTCACCACTTAAAAGAACACGGATATCTCCGGTGACTTTCGCCATCTTCTGACCGTTTTCTACGGCATCCCCATCCTGGCAGTAAAATTCTACTTCTGTAGATTCGTCTAACAGCTTAAACACACGCTCAAATACATCCAGTCCTGCCACAATACCATCCTGCTTGCAGATCAGATCCACTTCTCCGGTCACAGCATCCGGCATCACCGCATTCGTTGTAATATCTTCACTGGTTATATCCTCTGCCAAAGCCTGTTTGATCAAATGATCCGCATTCAGCTGCATCGTAATCTTATTCATGCTCTCTTGCCATCCTTTCTCTCTCAATCTCTTCTAATATCTCTTTTTTGTATTGTTTCTTCATCTGATCCATATCCGCTATATCCACGGCCGGTTTCCACTGTGGCTGTTCTGTCAGTGCCTCATAGTGTTCGGTCATGTGTCTTGCGGAGCGCTTGGCAAATACAAGGCTTTCCAGCAGTGAGTTACTTGCCAGACGATTTCTTCCGTGAACACCGTTGCAGCTTGTTTCCCCAACCGCATACAAATGATCCATCGATGTGTGGCTGTCTTTGTCGACCCAGATACCGCCCATAAAATAATGCTGCGCCGGAACAACCGGAATACATTCTTTCGTGCAGTCATATCCTTCTTCCAGACATCTTTTATAGATATTTGGAAAATGACTGATGATCTCTTCTTTCGGAATCGGTTCCATCGACAGCCATACAAATGGCATATCATCCTTTTCCATCTGTTTGCGTACTTCCCTCGTGAGAATATCTCTAGGCAGCAATTCGTTTACAAAACGTTCTTTGTTTTTGTTTAAAAGAATTGCACCTTCTCCCCGGACAGACTCTGAGATCAAAAAACGGCGTCCCGGTTCCTTGGAATATAAGGTTGTCGGATGGATCTGTATATAGTCAATGTTTTCTAATCGGATGTCGTGGTTCAAAGCAATCGCCAGAGCATCGCCTGTGATATGACGGAAATTGGTCGAGTGCTGATACAGGCCTCCAAGACCTCCGCAGGCAAAAACGGTATAATCTCCATATATCTCAAACGGTTCACCCTGTTCTTCTTTTGCCACTACTCCGTAGCAGACCTGATCCTTTTCTACAATATCTAACATCATGCAGTGTTCTAAGATCGTGATATTCTGTCTCTCTTTGACACGCTGCAGCAATTTGCTGGTGATCTCTTTTCCCGTGATGTCCTCATGGAACAAAATACGAGAATCGGAATGGCCTCCCTCACGCGTATATAACAAGGTATCTCCATCATGTTCAAAATCCACACCATATCCGATCAGTTCATCAATGATCGCTGCCGAAGACCGGATCATGATATCCACAGATTCTTTGCGGTTCTCATAATGTCCTGCCTTCATGGTATCTTCAAAATAACTGTCATAATCCTCTTCACTTTTCAGCACGCAGATACCACCCTGTGCTAAAAAAGAATCGCTGCGCTCTGCATCATCCTTGGTAATGATCGTGATCTTTTTGTCCTGCGGTAAACTCAATGCACAGAATAATCCTGCTGCACCGGTTCCCACAATGATGATGTCTGTTTCCATTTTCATTTTGTCACCTTTCCAACCTATTTGGCTAATTCCAACATTCTCTCCAATGGAGCATTGGCTCTTTTTCTGGTTTCGTCTGAAACTTCCATGGCATTTTCGCCGGTCTCCATGACATGAATGATCTTTTCCAGCGAAATCTTCTTCATGTTCGGACAGCACTGTGCCGAACCTGCTGTGTAAAATTTCTTGTCCGGATTCTTTGTCTTTAATTCATAGAGCACGCCGATCTCGGTTCCAATAATAAATTCCTTTGCAGGACTCTCGGTTGCATGTGCAATGATCTCCGATGTACTGCCGATAAAATCTGCTAACTCCAGCACATCTTCTTTGCACTCCGGATGTACCAGAAATTCTGCGTCCGGATGACTTTCCTTGGCTGCCTGCACCTGCGCTTTGGAAATTGCAGCATGCACATGACAAAATCCATCATTAAAATGAAATGTCTTTTCCGGAACCTGTTTTGCTACATAACGTCCCAGATTTTCATCCGGGATAAAGAAAATATGCTGATTTTCCAATTTTTTCACAATCTTTAACGCATTGGAAGACGTCACACACACATCGGAATGACACTTCAACTCCGCTGTCGAGTTGATATAACATACCACTGCCAGATCCGGGTATTCTTCCCGCAGCTGTTCGATCTTCTCAATCTCCGCCATATGAGCCATCGGACAATCTGCTGTCTCATCCGGCATAAGAACCGTCTTTTCCGGATTCAGGATCTTGGCACTCTCGCCCATAAATGAAACACCACAAAATACGATCGTGTCTGCATCTACTGTCGTTGCCACTTTGCTCAGATAAAAAGAATCTCCAATATAATCAGCCACCTGCTGGACTTCATCGTGTACATAATAATGTGCAAGGATCACCGCATTTTTCTCTTTCTTTAACTGCTCGATCCGATTGATTAATTCTTGCATAACTTCCTCCAAAAATGTGAGATTTGTAAAATATTTTTCTTAATATAACACATAACTTGACAACTGACAAGACAGTAATCCAATTATCTGTCAATCTATCGTTTGCCATTTGACAAACGGTAAGTTTATTCCTTGTCTTTTTCCTTTTTCGCCAATTCTTCCGCTGCTGCCTTTTGCATCTCGTATTCGCGTCTGGTCCGTCCGGATGCCATTCTGGCAAGCATCACATTCAGCCAGAGTACACACGGAATAAAAATCGAGCCCCCGACGCACATCTTAAAAAGCTGCGGTGTTGCCGGAGAAGTGGTAACTGCTGATATAAACGTGATCACATACATCGCTAAAAGCAGGATCACACCGATCATAGCAATGATCCGGACACTTTTCGGATAGGAACTTGTTGGCTTTTCTTGTTCTTTTTTCATTTTTCATTCTCCATTCTTCTATCTTATCAATCTTTGTCTGCTCCAATTTTTTTAAAATATTCTTTGATCTGCTTTTCATAGCCATTGTCACCCGGCCGGTAAAACCGCTCATCCTTCGCCTCCGTCGGCAGATACTGCTGTTTTACATAATGATTCTCATAATTGTGTGCATACTGATATCCAATGCCATGCCCCAGTTTCGCCGCACTTTTATAATGAGCATCCATCAGATGAGCCGGGATCCGGTGTTCCGGATGGGTCTTTACATATTCCATCGCCTCATCAATCGCCATGATCGCCGAATTGCTCTTCGGGGCGCACGCCACATACGCAGCCGCCTGCGCCAGCACAATGCGTGCCTCCGGCATACCAAGGCGCTCTACCGCCTGTGCCGCATTTACCGCTACAACCAATGCCTGTGGATCCGCATTGGAAACATCTTCTGCCGCGCAGATCATAATACGTCTGGCAATAAATGTAATATCCTCTCCCGCATACAGCATCCTCGCAAGATAATAGATCGCAGCATCCGGATCTGATCCCCGCATACTTTTGATAAACGCAGAAATCGTATCATAATGGTTGTCGCCATCTTTGTCATATCGCAGCGTTCTCTTCTGAATACATTGTTCCGCCACGGAGATCGTGATATGGATCTTGCCATCTTCTGACGGTTTCGTAGTCAGCACTCCCAGTTCGATCGCATTCAGAGCAGAGCGGGCATCGCCCCCGCTGATGTCAGCCAAGAACTCCAGCGCATCGTCATCAATCTCAGCACCATACACGCCCAGTCCCTTGTCCGCATCGGTCAGGGCTCGCAGGATCAGCTGCTTGATATTTTCCTTGGATAATGGTTTTAATTCAAAGATCACCGAACGGGATAACAACGCTCCATTTACCTCAAAATAAGGATTCTCCGTCGTCGCTCCAATCAGGACCAGTGTGCCGTCTTCTACAAATGGAAGCAGATAATCCTGCTGTCCTTTGTGAAAGCGATGGATCTCGTCGATAAATAAGATCGTTTTCTGCCCGTAGGCTCCCATATTTTCTTTTGCCTTTGCCACCACTTCTTCCATGTCTTTTTTTCCGGCAGAAGTGGCATTAAGCTGCATAAATGCAGCACTTGTCGTACCTGCGATGACTTTTGCAAGCGTTGTCTTGCCGGTGCCCGGCGGGCCATACAGGATCAGGGATGTGATCTTATCTGCCTGTATCGCGCGGTACAATAACTTATCTTTTCCAATAATATGCTCCTGTCCCACTACTTCTTCCAAAGTAGTCGGGCGGAGACGGGAAGCCAGCGGGGATTCTTTTTCCCGGTTCTGCTGTCCCATGTAATCCAGTAAATTCATAATGTCCTCGTTTTCTATCTTTATCATCTATCGCTTTGCCGATGTGTTACAACATCACAACTTCTCCATCCGCCAGACCATACCGGACTTCATCCGACCAGATAAGCCCGGCTTTACCAGCAGTCTTCTCGGTGATCTCCTGCTCTGCCTTTGCTTTTTCATCCACCGGGATCAGTAACGTCATGCGAACCGTGTCGGCATACTGGACGTCTCTCTCATGCCATCCATATGTCCGCGCCAGATACTGGATCTTTCCCATGTCGTTATAATCCGTCGTGATCTCCAGTTCCATTCCTGTCAGCTGTTCCATCACAACGCAATGGGCAAGCCCTTCTTTCATCGCACCGGAATACGCACGAACCAACCCTCCGGTACCAAGCAGCGTACCACCGAAATACCGCGTCACGATCGCCACCGCATTGTGGATCCCCTGTCCTTCCAGGATATCCAACATCGGCCTGCCTGCCGTACCGGATGGTTCTCCATCGTCACTACAGCGTTCCAGCTCATTTTTCTCTCCCAGAACATAGGCAAAGCAATTGTGTCTGGCATCATAATGTTTCTTTCTGATCGCCGCAATATACTCCAGTGCCTGTTCTTCCGAATCAATCGGGTAAATATTCGCTATAAAACGGGATTTTTTCTCTACAATTTCTCCCGTACCTTCTTTATATAAAATCTTGCAAGATTCCCCCATGCTTTTTTAACTCTCTTTCTGCGAAATATTGGAATGTCCTTATTTTAGCAATTCTCCTTTTCCTTTTCAACGGTTTTTGTTATAATGATCTGGGAAAAGTGAAAGAGAAAATGAATCTATATTGGAGGCAAAACATGAATTTTGGTCGTCCCTCGGTAGAGGACAGAAAAAAACAATTTCAGGGACAGCACACACATCGACTGTATCGTGCCAAACTGATCAGCATTTTCGCGGGTCTTCTGGCATTTCTTTTTTTGTGTGTTTTTCTCAGCATTCATGTCCTGTCTTCCTTTCAAAATACGCTGCATCACGCACCGGACATCGACAGCATTGATGTCTCTCCGAATGATCCGGTTTCACTGGTTGTCGACCAGCAGGGCAACGAACTGCAGCAGCTCCAGGAAAGTGGCAATAACCGGGAATATCTCTCGCTCAACGATATTCCTACCTTTTTGCAAAACGCATTTATTGCGATCGAAGATCCACACTTCTGGACGCACAAAGGGGTTGACTTCCAGCAGAATTTCCGGTCTGTCATATCCGGCATTGCTTCCGGTCAGCGTACGATCGGCAGTTCAAGTACCATTACCCAAAAACTGTTAAAGAATCAGATCTTTCAATTGACTGCTAAAACATCGCTTATGCAGTCCCTTCAGGAAAATATCCAGGAGCAGTATCTGTCCATTCAATTGGAGGAAAAATATTCCAAATCCCTGATCCTGGAATACTATCTCAATACGATCAATCTGGGGCAGGACACCATGGGGATTGCTTCCGCTGCGAAACGTTATTTTAATAAAGAAATTGCCGACCTTTCGCTTTCTGAGGCAGCCATTTTAGCCGGCATTGCAGAAAATCCGACCGAATACAATCCGATCACACATCCCGCAAAAAATAAGAAGCGCCAGATCACCGTTCTTGGCAACATGAAAGAGCAGGGATACATCACATCTGAAGAATACACCGATGCGATCAAAGATAATGTATATGATCGTATTCAGACCGTAAATAACGACTTTGACCACAGTGAAAAGATCCAGTCCTATTTTACCGATGCTCTCGTTGAGCAAGTCATCAGGGATTTAAAAGAGCAGCTTGGCTACTCCGAAACACAGGCTTATAATGCGATCTACAACGGTGGACTTACGATCGTATCCACGCAGGATTCCCAGATGCAGAAAATCTGTGACACCGTTATCAACGATAAAAGCAACTATCCTTCCGATTCCAAATATCAGCTTTCTTACCAGCTTACGTTGCGCCACAGTGATGATACCGAAGAAAGTTTTGTTTATACCAACTACTATACGACGAAAAAGGAAGCCAGGAAAGGCATGCAGACATATCGAAAAAAAGTGCTGAAAAAGAATGACCTTGTCATTGCGGAAAGTTCCGATCTGACCCTGCAGCCGCAGGCAGCTTTTGTCTTAATGGATCAAAACAATGGACAGGTGTTGGCGCTATGCGGCGGCCGGAACACGACAGATGCCAACCGCACATGGAATCGCGGCATCAGTTCCAATCTGCAGCCCGGCACGGCACTTTCTGTTTTATCCAGTTATCTGCCGGCATTGGACACCGCCGGCATGACACTCGCCACGGTCCAGGACGATGCAGAATATCGTTATCCAGGAACCAAACAAAAAGTAAAGAACTGGAACAACTCTCCTTACAATGGTCTGACCTCCATTCGCAGCGCGATCGGTACAGCCCGCAATGTGGTGGCAGTCAAAACATTAAACAGTGTCTCCGCCAAAACCGGATTCGATTATTTGTCCAATCTAGGCTTTTCTACTCTTGTAGATAGTTCCATTGACAGTAACGGAAAATCCATTACCGATATTGCTCTTCCTTTAGCTGTCGGCAAACTAAAAAAAGGAGTCACTCCACTGGAACTGACTACCGCTTATGCCACGATCGCCAATGGCGGCACCTATTATCGTGCCAGCTTTTACACAAAAGTACTCGACCACAACGGCAATGTCCTGCTTGACAACTCTACGCATAAAGGAACACGGGTCATGAAAGAGTCTACCGCATGGCTCCTTACCGATGCCATGAGCGAGGGCGTCAACTCCGGTTCTGCTACCGGAGCCAAATTCCAAAGTTATCCGATGAGCGTTGCCGGTTCCAATGGTACGACAAAAAAGAACGAAAATTTATGGTTTGTCGGATATACCCCGTATTTTACAAGCGGCATCTGGTGTGGTTATGATGACAACAGCCAGCAGACAGATTCCAATTATCAGGAAAAAATCTGGCAGAAGATCAATGAGGCGATCCATGTTGGCTATAAAAACCAGATCTTTCAGACACCAGACAGCGTAACTGCTGCTTATATCTGCACAAAGTGTGGTAAATTAGCGGTGGATGGACTTTGCGACAGCGCTCTTGGAGGAAGCTGTAAAAAGCAGGAATATTTTGCCAAGGACAGCGTTCCTACCGACAACTGTGATTGCCATGTACGCTGCCAGATCTGTAAGGCATCCGGTCTCCTTGCCGGAGATAACTGTCCTTCCGATGAAATCTACACCGCCATTTATCTGCAAAAAAAAGAATCTGCCACATCCAAGGATCAGACCGCAGATTCCAGTCTGCTGCTCCCGGATTATTTAGCAGATTCCGTTTGTAATGTTCACAATTAATGTTTTTTCCGATTTCTTTTCGCCGGAGACTTTGATGTTTTATGCACGGTCTTCGGCTTTTCTTTTCCTTTTTTCCCACTTGCCATCGGCCGTGGTGGTATCAGACAATGTTTATCAAAACCGATCAGATCTTTGCGTCCGGCTTTACAAAGTGCTTCTTTCACCAGCGCATAGTTCTTTGGATCACGATATTGGATCAGTGCGCGCTGCATGGCTTTTTCATGCGGTGACCTTGGCACATAGATCGGCGTCATCGTCCGCGGATCCAGTCCAGTGTAATACATACAGGTAGAGATGGTTGCCGGCGTCGGATAAAAATCCTGCACCTGCTCCGGCATATATCCAAGATCCCGGATATACTCTGCCAGTTCAACCGCTTCTTTCAATGTGGAGCCCGGATGTGAAGACATCAGATATGGCACCACATACTGCTTTTTGCCGGATTGTTTATTCACTCTCTCATACCGTTTTAAGAACGCGTCATAAACACTTCGCTTGGGTTTGCCCATTGCCTTTAACACCGGATCTGAAATGTGCTCCGGTGCCACTCGAAGCTGCCCGCTGATATGATCTTCACACAATTCCTTGAGAAATGTATCATCCGGATCTGCCATAACATAGTCAAATCGGATACCGGAACGGACAAATACTTTTTTTACCTTTGGCAGTTTTTTCAGTTTGCGGAGAAGCGAAACATAATCCTTGTGATCCACCTCCATGTTTTTGCATGGAGAAGGAAACAGACATTGGCGATTTTTGCAGACACCTTTTGTCATCTGTTTTTTGCATGCCGGTTTTCTGAAATTGCCGGTCGGACCGCCAACATCATGTATATACCCTTTGAATCCCGGCTTTTCTGTCATCTCTTTCGCTTCCCGCAAGATCGACTCATGGCTTCTTGCCTGCACAATGCGCCCCTGATGAAATGTCAGCGCACAGAAACTGCATCCGCCAAAGCACCCTCTGCAGCTCGTAAGACTGAATTGGATCTCCCGGATTGCCGGAACTCCCCCTGCTGCCTCGTAGCTTGGATGATACGTGCCGGCATACGGATACGAGTACACATCATCCAGTTCCTGCATGGTAAGTGGCTTTGCCGGTGGATTCTGCACGATCACAACCTTGTTTGGATATGCCTCCACCAGTGGCTTCGCGGTAAACGGATCGGTATTCTCATACTGCGTCATAAAACTTTTCGCATATTGTTTTTTATCCGCTTTGATCTGTTCAAATGTCGGCAGTGAAAT
The DNA here is from genome assembly GCA_934316925.1 of uncultured Eubacterium sp. Taxonomy (GTDB): domain Bacteria; phylum Bacillota; class Clostridia; order Lachnospirales; family Lachnospiraceae; genus Eubacterium_F. The sequence goes on along the minus strand of CAKREC010000010.1, from coordinate 10,094 downwards.
CGCATCATAAGCAGAAATTTCATCTTCTCTTGTTCGGTAGACGGTTCCCGCAACAAATGTAATATCTTTTACTGCCAGACCGCTGTTCAACGCATCCGCAATTTCCAGTGTCGCCCGTTCCCCCATGCCATAGGTCAAAATGTCCGCACCGGAATCCAGTAATACGGATCGTTTTATCTTATCCGACCAGTAATCGTAATGTCCCATCCGTCGCAGACTCGCCTCGATCCCACCGATAATGATCGGGGTGTGCTTATAGGTGCGGCGTATCAGGTTGCCGTATACCACCGTGGCATAATCCGGGCGTTTGCCCATAACACCACCCGGTGTATACGCATCCTGTGATCTTCTTTTCTTGGCAACCGTGTAATGATTCACCATCGAATCCATATTGCCGGCACATACTAAAAATGCCAGCCGCGGCTCCCCCAGTTTTTGGATGCTGGTGTCATCCGTCCAGTCAGGCTGGGAGATCATCCCCACCTTATAGCCATAAGCCTCCAGATGACGGCTTATGATCGCCGGTCCAAAGGAAGAATGATCAACATAGGCATCTCCGATCACAAAAACAAAATCACATTGTTCCCAGCCGCGTGCCTTCATATCTTTTTTTGAAATTGGTAAAAATAAATCCTTTGTCATGGTTTCTTACCTTCCTTTTCCTGAAAGAACTTCACAACGGCCTCCGCGGATGCCTGATTCATCCCCGGTACCAGCCGCAATTCTTCTAACGACGCCTTTTTAATCTCTTCCAGCGATGCATACCGCTTCATAAGTGCCTTTCTTCTGGTTTCTCCGATCGTCGGAATATCGTCCAGTACCGAATGTACCTGACCTTTCCGACGTATCAGTTTATGATACTCAATCGCAAACCGGTGGGTTTCATCCTGAATCCTTGTGATCAGTCGAAATCCCTCACTATGGGTATCGATCGGGATCTCCTCTCCCTGATAGTATAATCCCCTGGTTCTATGATGGTCGTCCTTGACCATGCCGCACACCGGGATCGAAATCTGTAATCGTTCCAATACGGTCTGCGCCACTGAAATCTGCCCTTTTCCACCATCCATAAAAATAATGTCCGGCAAATGAGCAAAAGAATCCAACGGTGACAGTCCCTCTCTCCGGCTGTGTTTAAATCGCCTCGTGAGAAGTTCCTCCATCGCATGATAATCGTCCGGCCCCGAAACCGAACGGATCCGGAATTTGCGGTAGTCATTTTTCTTTGCTTTTCCCTCCTGGAATACAACCATGGATCCCACCGTTTCAAATCCATTGATGTTAGAAATATCGTAGGATTCTACACGCGACAGGCCTTTCATGCCCAGTAGTTCTTCAATCTCTTCCATCGCACCTACCGTACGTGCGCGTTCCGTCTTTAACTTTTCTGCATCTTTTGTCAGAACGATATAGGCATTCTTCTTTGCCAGTTCCAGCATCCGCTCCTTCTGCCCACGCTTGGGATTTCTAAAATATACGCGTCTGCCTCTCTTTTCCGACAGCCAGTCTAAAATAACTGCCTCATCTTCTACTTCCATCTCCGTCCAGATCTCTTTGGGAACATACGGTGTGCCCGCATACATTTGCTTGATAAATGCGGATAGCACTGCCGGATCACTTTCTTGTTCTACACCTGTAAGATAGTAATGTTCCCGGCCAAGCATCTTTCCGCCTCGAATAAAAAACACCTGTACAACCGCTTCATCTCCACCTCTTGCTAACGCCATCACATCACGGTCTCCATTATCATCTGCTGTGATCTTCTGCCGCTCCGTGATCTTCTCGATGCTTTGGATCTGATCCCGGATCAACGCCGCCTGCTCAAACTCCATATTGACAGCATACTGCTGCATTTTATCGGTCAATTCCCGGATCAGCTCTTTCGTGTCTCCCTGCAGGATCCGCAACGCTTTCTGAAAATTTTCCCGATATGCTTCCTTAGAAATGTATCCCTGACAAGGTGCCGGACACTGTCCGATCTGATGATACAAACATGGTCTCTCTTTTCCCGTATCCCTCGGGAGAACCCGGTTGCAGCTTCGCAGGTGGCAAACCGCATTGATGATCTCTATCGTATCGCGGATCGACTTGCCGCTGATAAACGGGCCGAAATATTTACTTCCATCCTGTTTCATCTGACGCGCAAAAAGAAGCCTTGGAAAGGCTTCCTGTATTGTTGCGCGAAGGAACGGATAACTCTTTCCATCCTTCAGCATGGTATTATAACGTGGGCTGTGTTCCTTGATCAGATTGCACTCAAGTACCAGTGCCTCTAACTCACTATCGGTCACAATATACTCAAACCACGCAATTTTCTGGATCATACGCTCGATCTTCGGCGTCACATTCCGGCTTTTCTGAAAATACTGACGCACACGATTTTTCAAGCTGATCGCTTTTCCCACATAAATGATCTCGTCGGTCTTGTCATGCATCAAATACACGCCAGGTCGTGCCGGCAGCTTTTTCAGTTCTTCTTCTAAATGAAACTCCATGTCATCCCCTCGGTTCGGTCTACCAATCTTTCACAAAACGCCCGATCACATCGATCAGGCCATCTTCATCACAGGATGGCGCAACATAATCTGCCTGCTGTTTTACTTCCTCGCTGGCATTTCCCATCGCCACACCAAGTCCCGCATAACGGATCATCGGAATATCATTAAATCCGTCACCACAGCCGATCACCTGTCTTCTTGAAATGCCAAGTTTGCCAAGCAGCGCTGCAATTCCATATGCTTTGTCCACACCGGGAGGCATCATTTCGAGATAAAATCCTTCTGAACGGTATACCGACAGTCTTCCCTGAAAATCTTTTGCCGCCTCTTGTTCGAGTTCTGCCAGAAGTTCCGGCTCACCGGTGAGAATACATTTATTGAATGGTTCTTTCATCTGTGAAAAGTCCTCCGGCACATAGATCGGAATATCACAGCCTTTCGCATCCACAACAATATACGGATCGGTATCACTATGGGCAATGATCTGTCCGCCGGAATACGTAAGAAATCCTGTTCCATGCTGCCTGCCATAGTCCACGATCTCATAGATCATTCCTTTCGGCAGCGGAATATCATAGATAACTTCTCCCGTCCGGAAATCCGTGATCTGTCCACCATTATACGAGATCACATAGCCACCATATTGATCTAACCCAATTGCTTTTGCCTGATGCCGGATTCCTTCTGTGCATCGTCCGGATGCGATCGCCACCTTGATCCCATTCTCCTGGCATTCCAAGATAGCCTCTTTCGTAGCCTCGGAAATCTCCTTTTGTGAATTTACCAGGGTTCCATCGACATCCAGAACCAACAACTCATATGCCATATGCCGTCCTACTCTTCCTGTTCTTTTTCATCCTGTTGAGGTTTTACTTCTTCCTTCTCTTCCTCTTGATCGCCTGCTTTGTCACTCTCTGAGTCATGCTTTAATTCGATACCGGTTTCTTTTTCAAAGATTTCCACAAACTGCTTACCGGTGATCGTCTCATGCTCGATCAAAAAGTCTGCCAGCACCTTCAATACCGGCTGATTCTCACGAATAATATCCAGCGCTTTCTGGTAACATTCGTCAAGGATCTTCTTCACTTCCTCATCGACCATGCTTTCGGTAGCTTCTCCACAGTTCATGACTGCACTGCCATCCAGATAACGGTTCTGAATACTTTCCAGTCCCATCAGTCCAAAACGGTCACTCATTCCATACTGGGTAACCATCGAGCGCGCCATCGCAGTCGCGCGTTCAATATCATTCGAAGCACCGGTCGTAACATCTCCAAAAACAACTTCCTCTGCGGCACGTCCGCCAAAGAAGGTGGTAATATCCGTAAGAAGTTCGCTCTTCTTCATCAGATATTTTTCTTCTTCCGGAACCTGCATCGTATATCCCAGCGAACCTTTTGTACGCGGTACGATCGTGATCTTTTGTACCGGCTCCGCATTTTTCTGCATCGTAGCTACCAGAGCATGTCCGGTTTCATGATATGCCACGATCTCTTTTTCTTCTTTTCCGAGAATGCGGTCTTTCTTTTCTTTTCCGGCAATGACCACTTCGACTGCCTCAAAAAGATCCTTTTGATTGACTACGGACCGGCCATCCTTTACTGCCATGATCGCTGCTTCATTTACCATATTGGCAAGATCGGCACCAACCGCTCCCGATGTTGCCAGTGCGATCTCTTCCAGATCCACCGTATCATCCATCAGTACATCATGAGAATGAACCTTTAAAATATTGACACGTCCTTTCAGATCCGGCTTTTCTACAATAATGCGGCGGTCGAATCGTCCCGGTCGCAGCAACGCTTTGTCTAAAACTTCCGGTCTGTTGGTAGCACCCAGAATAATGATTCCCTTATAAGAGTCAAAACCATCCATCTCGGAAAGCAGCTGGTTCAGCGTCTGCTCTCTTTCGTCATTGCCACCGCCGTAATTGCCATCACGGCTCTTTCCGATCGCATCGATCTCATCGATAAATATGATACATGGTGCCATCGAAGTTGCCTGTTTGAACAGATCTCTTACACGGGATGCACCTACACCAACAAACATCTCCACAAAATCCGATCCGGAAAGTGAGAAAAACGGCACACCGGCTTCTCCTGCCAGTGCCTTGGCGAGCAATGTCTTACCAGTACCCGGAGGTCCGACTAACAAAGCTCCTTTCGGCAGTTTTGCACCGATCTTCTTATACTTGTCAGGATTTTTCAAAAAGTCCACCAGTTCTGTCAAAGAGTCTTTTGCTTCGTCCTCTCCGGCCACATCCGCAAAGGTAACACCGGTCTTCTTTTCTACATACATCTTGGCATTCGACTTGCCAACTCCCATGATGCCGCCGCCCTTGGTCGCGGAACGCATGAAAAATATAACCAACAGCCAGACACCACCGATCGGCAGCAAGTAATTCAAAAGAAAACTCAAGACTCCCGACCCGGTCTTTGCGATCTCTGCTGTAAATTCCACATCATACTTGTTCAGCATATCCTGTACCAGACTGCTGTCACTGACATAACCGGTATAATACGTAACCGAAAACATGGAAACTTTTTCTTCCGTCTTTGGCTCGATATAGATCATATTGGACTTAAATGTGACTTTCTTCACCTCGTCCTTTTTCAGCATCTCGATAAATTGTGTATACGTAATTTCTTTTTCCGTATTGTTCTGGAGCATCGTATTTAAAAATAAGATCAGTCCCAGAGACATCAGTGCTGCCGCTACACAGATAATAATATTGTTGCGAAAGCGCTTCTTTCTATTGTTTGGATCATTTCCTGCATTATTATTCTCCATGAATGTACCTTTCCTTCCATTATGCTAAAGAATCTGGTATTTAGTATAAAAGATTTTTTACTATAAATCAATGGTTTGAATGTGAAAGATTGGTGAATTTGCCCTTGAAACGGTTACGTAAAAATAGTATACTAGAATTATATTTGTTTATATTTAAAGAGAATGTTTTACGAAGAGAAGAATGGAGGAAAATATGGCTGTAAAGTACGTATTTGTAACAGGTGGCGTTGTTTCCGGATTAGGTAAAGGAATTACTGCTGCCTCTTTAGGTCGTCTTTTGAAAATGCGCGGTTACAAAGTGACCATGCAGAAATTCGACCCATATATCAACATTGACCCAGGCACGATGAATCCGATCCAGCATGGTGAGGTTTTTGTTACCGATGATGGAGCAGAGACCGATCTGGATCTTGGCCATTATGAACGATTCATCGACGAAAGCCTTACCAAACAAAGCAATGTTACAACCGGAAAAGTTTACTGGTCTGTTCTTTCCAAAGAACGTCGCGGTGACTACGGCGGTGGCACGGTTCAGGTTATCCCACACATCACCAACGAATTGAAGAGTCGTTTTTACCGCAACGACGGATGCAAAGAAACACAGATTGCGATCATCGAAGTTGGTGGTACAGTAGGAGATATTGAAAGTCAGCCATTCCTGGAGGCGATCCGTCAGTTCCAGCTGGATGTTGGTCATGAAAATGCAATTCTGATCCACGTTACACTGGTTCCTTATCTGAAAGCTTCCCAGGAATTAAAATCCAAACCGACCCAGGCAAGTGTAAAAGAACTGCAGGGAATGGGTATCCAGCCGGATATCGTTGTATGTCGTACGGAAGTTCCTTTGGACAAGAGTATCAAAGACAAGATTTCTCTTTTCTGTAATGTTCCAAGCCGTCAGGTTATCCAGAACCTTGATGTGGAGACTTTATACGAAGTACCACTTGCGATGGAAAAAGAACACTTAGCAGAAACTGTCTGTAGCTGCCTGCAGCTGGATTGTCCAGAACCAGACATCAAGGGCTGGGAGGATATGGTAGATTCCATCAAACATCTGAACAAAGAAGTGACCGTAGCACTGGTCGGCAAGTACACCGCACTTCATGATGCCTACATCAGTGTCGTTGAATCTCTCAAACACGGTGGATTTGCTCACAATGCCCAGGTAAATATCAAATGGGTCAACTCCGAACTGGTTACACAGGACAATGTTGACGAACTGCTTGGCGATGTAAGCGGTATTCTTGTTCCTGGTGGTTTTGGTGACCGCGGTATCGACGGAAAGATCTATGCGATCGAATATGCCCGCAAAAACAACGTTCCATTTTTGGGATTATGTCTTGGTATGCAGCTGGCAATTGTTGAGTTTGCAAGAAATGTCTGCGGCTGGAACGATGCTCACAGCGCTGAGTTGGATCCATCCACAACGCATCCGGTGATCCACCTTATGCCGGATCAGAACGGTGTAGAGGACATTGGTGGAACCTTACGTCTTGGTTCTTATCCTTGTGTACTTGACAAAGCAAGCAAAGCATTTGAATTGTACGGCGAAGAAACGATCCATGAGCGTCATCGCCATCGTTACGAAGTAAACAACTACTATCGTGAAGATTTTGAGAAAAACGGACTTTCCCTTTGTGGTCAGTCTCCGGACGGACGTATTGTAGAGATGATCGAGTTACCATCTCATCCTTGGTTTGTAGCTACACAGGCACATCCGGAATTCAAATCCCGTCCAAATCATCCTCATCCATTATTCAAAGGATTTGTAGGAGCAGCGTTGGAACACAAATAATCGATTGATAGATACAAAAAAGCGGCTGTCATCCCTCGCCTCCTAATAAGAAAACATGAAAAAGTCAGTAAAATCAATGTTTTCAAAGGCAGGGAACACGGTACGAAGTCAAAAAATCTCATACTGACAGGCACGAAGGGCGCTGATGTGAAAATCAGCGCCCTTTTCCTGTCCCCACGCCATAGGCAGCCGCCCTATGGCGTTTTTTCATATCCGTACCTGTACCCACCCGAAAAATGTATCAATTAGGGTGCGAAAACCTCTGTTTTTTCCTCTCAGAGCGCCGCTTGAAAGGCGGCGTGGGTGTTTTCCCATGGGAAGCGTCCGTTTCTCATAAGGGTCTGGGATATCCCCCTCTACCCATACTACAATCCGAACAGGGTGTTTTGGCCAGATTTTCGGAGGATTTTTTCAAAAAACATCAATCTTGTCCGTAACTTTTCTCTGCCCACTTCTCCGGATGCCTTGTGGTTCTTCGGATATTCGTATATAATGTATCGTATTGAGTATTATCCATGCGGAGATGTGGGCCAGCGTATTGAGGTTTGCCGCACTGTTTCCGTTACGCACCCATAATCGTTCCTGCCCAGACGCCTTAAAACGGGAGTTGTATCTTTCGCACTCTGTACGCAAGGCATAGATACGCTTAAAACGCAGGCATTCCCTGTCAATGGAAAGTCTGTAGTCTGTTGGAATGGTCTTATACTTGGTGCAGCCCCGGTTTTTCTTCCCATTGTTCCAGTTTTTGTGGTTACAGGGGCAAACGCTGGTCTTGGACTGGCGGAACGGGCAGCAGTATTTCTGCCGGGTACGATGATTGTCAGTGGTCTTGCCATCCTTGTGCATAGCCAACCCGGCCTCACAGACCGGATTACCGGCAGAAAGCGTTTTCGAGGCTTTCGTGCCGCGTGGATTGAGGGGAATAAATGCCTCGCCCTCATAGACCGTTTTTACGGTGTTGTAGATGCTTTTCGCATCGTAGCCCTTGTCGGCAAGGAAGGCGCATTCTTTCAAAGAAATCGTCTGATCCGCGGCCGCGAGGATCTCAGCAGCGACGGCAGAATCGGCGATATTGCCCGGCGTGGTCAACTCGTAGAGCGGCAGCCCAGAGATGCAGTCCACCAGCACATGACTTTTATAACCCCAGTAGAACTCATACCGCCGCTCATTGTGCTGGTTGGAGGCAGAGTGGACGGCCATGATCGCTTTCAACGCACCATTATCCAACTGCCGCAGGCAGCGGTCATAAGTCCAACCGGAACTACCCATGAGATGAAATAAGAAAGGGGAACACCAATGAAAAGAATCACAAAGCGGCTCCTGGCTCTCCTGATGGCGCTTTGCATGCTGTCCAGCTTGCTGGTCACGGCGGGCGCCACAGAGGATGTGACCCAGGAATCTTCCGGAAACACTTTGACCGAGGAAGAGGCCAACGCCCTTTTGGCGGGCGCCGGCACTTCCGTGGTACAGATCGCTCTGGACAACCATCTGGACGATGTGAATACCACCAACTATGGCCTTTGCGGCGGATCGTCCCACCTGCAGGGCATCTGTGTGGATGAGAAGCTGGAGTATATGTACTTCTCTTATACCACGGCCCTGGCCAAAATCGACATTCAGACCGGCGAACTGGTCGCTTCTGTCGTGAACTTCGGGCCTGGCTCCTTCACCGTGGAAGGTGGAGCCCACCTGGGCTGCATCGACTACTACGATGGCCATATCTACGGCTCTCTGGAGTATAAGACCCCTGGCAAGAAGTTCTTCCTGGCCATCTTTGACGCCGCGGAAATGACCGAAGTCGGCATGGACGTCAACAAGATGGCGGAAGATCAGAAGGTCGTTAACGGTGTGCTGCTCTCTGAGCCTACCATGGACTTCCGGGATCCCCTGGATACCGAGGTCTTTATCGGCCAGGATAGTTACGGGGACGCCACCAACGGGGAGAACAACGGCCACCGCTTCGCCTGCTCCGGCATTGACGGTGTGACCATGGGTAAGTGGCCCGGCGGCGGGGACGATGAGATCTACATGATCGTGGCTTACGGCGTCTATGGCGGCGGCAGTTTTGACAACCGCTATGACAACATGTACAACGTCCTGCAGTTCTACAAGCTGTCCGACCTCTGGCAGGAAGAGGGCAACACCTGGAACATCCCCTTCAACGGCAAGCGCGGCCTGGAGCGGGAGATCGGCGAGGGCGAGGCCCTGACAGCCGCCAGGACCCTCTATGTCTACACCGGCAACACCCAGTACGGCGCCCAGAATATTGAGTACGAGTGGGATACCGGCGACATCGTGCTCTATACCTACGGCAATACCGACGGCTTCGGCGGCACCATGTATGTGGTGGACGGCAGCAAGACGCCGGAGTATAAGACCCTGGAGCTGGGTCAGAACAACACCCTCAAGGCCAAGGCTGACCGTTACTTCTGCAAGTGGGTGGCCGAGGCTTACGCCACCGACACCAACGGCAACGGCACTATTGAAGAGGATGAGTTCCTCAAGGGCGATGTGGCGGTCCTCAAGTGCATCTGCGGTGATCCCCAGAGCCACAGCGCCGAGACCGTGGGCGAAGCGGAGTGGGGCAGCACCGGCGTGAAGAAGGCCGACCAGCCCATCTGCTCCACCAACCATCCCGCGTCCGCCACCACCGGCATCGCCTGGATCGGCGGCGATCCCCAGGATGACAGCGTGGATTACTTCTACGTTGCCAACGGCGATTATACTACCGGCCTCTATAAGCGCACCGTCAACAGCAAGGGCGTCTCCTTCAAGCAGCTCAAGTGGCTGGCGGAGGAGGAGCTGACCGCCAAGCCCGTGATGTAGTGGACCATGGACGCCGCCGGCCGCAATGGCATCACTCTGCCTGTGGATACCACCGGCGTCGCCGAGACCAGCAAGGCAGACGCGCCGGCGTCCTACAAAAATGGGAGAAATCGGGTAGGAGGTAGATAATTATTTTATCTACCGACCTCCCACACCACCGTACGTACCGTTCGGTATACGGCGGT
>CAKREC010000009.1 GCA_934316925.1 uncultured Eubacterium sp. | reverse complement strand
ACTGTGTACTGTTTCTTCAATTTTATTTCCTCCTTAAAGCCAATCGGCATATTCTCCAACTATTATACCACGCACAGATATAAATGGAAAGTGAAATTTTCGTGTCCAAATTGTGTTTAACGAACGGCATCTTTCATACTGCGTACATACTCCTCAATATGCGGCACACAATCTTTTCCATACTGTTCCACTAATCGGACGATCGCACTTCCCACAATGGCACCATCGGAAATTGCTGCCATTTTCGCTGCCTGTTCTGGTGTAGAAATACCAAAACCGATCGCACAAGGAATATCGGTCACTGATTTTACCTGCTGGATCAAGTCGGCAATGCCGGTGTTGATCTCGGTTCTTACACCGGTTACTCCCATCGAGCTTACACAGTACAAAAATCCTTTTGCTTCTTTTGCGATCATTTTTGCACGGCTGGCAGAAGTTGGCGCGATCATCGAGATCACGGTCAGACCTTCATTTTCAAAAGCATCCTGGATCTCTCCACGCTCTTCAAATGGGATATCCGGAACGATCACGCCGGCACCGCCGCACTCTCTTGTTCTTTTTGCAAACTTTTCTGTTCCGTATACATAAATCGGATTGATGTATGTCATGAATACAAATGGCACATGGATCTGATCCCGAATTGATTCCACCATGTCAAAAATTTTATCGGTTGTTGTTCCGGCAGCCAGTGCACGATTGTCTGCTTCCTGGATCACAGGTCCCTCTGCAACCGGATCCGAAAACGGGATTCCGATCTCGATCAGATCCGCCCCGGCTCTCTGCATGGCAAGAATTGCCTCTTTCGTCACATCCATGCAAGGATCTCCTGCCGTAATAAATGGAATAAATGCTTTTTTATTTTCAAATGCCTGTTCAATTCTATTCATAGATCTCAACCCCCCGATATCTTGCAATTGCCGCTACGTCTTTGTCGCCTCTTCCGGAAACATTCACAACAATAATTTTATCCTTATCCATAGTTGGTGCCAGTTTCTTGGCATAAGCCAGTGCGTGTGAACTTTCAATCGCCGGAATAATACCCTCAATGCGGGACAGATATTCAAACGCATCCACCGCTTCATCGTCCGTGATCGCTACATATTCTGCTCTTTTCGAATCGTACAAAGCAGCATGTTCCGGTACTATCCCCGGATAATCCAATCCGGCTGATATCGTATATACCGGCGCGATCTGTCCATATTCATCCTGGCAGAAATACGATTTCATTCCATGAAATACACCAAGGGTACCGGTTGCCAGAGTGGCAGCCGTTTCCTTTGTGTTGATTCCCCGACCGGCCGCCTCGCAGCCAATCAGTCGAACCTGTTTATCATCAATAAAGTCATAAAAAGCACCCATTGCATTACTTCCACCACCGACGCAAGCCATCACAACATCCGGAAGACGTCCCTCTTTTTCCAGGATCTGCTGCTTGATCTCTTTTCCAATCACGCTCTGAAAATCCCTTACAATCGTCGGAAATGGATGTGGTCCCATAACCGATCCGATTACATAATGTGTGTCATCAATGCGCTTTGTCCACTCGCGAAGAGTCTCATTTACCGCATCTTTTAATGTCTGTGTTCCACTGGTAACGGCATGAACTTTGGCACCCAGCAGTTCCATACGATACACATTCAATGCCTGACGATCTGTATCTACTTTTCCCATGAAGATCTCACACTCCATGCCAAGAAGTGCCGCTACGGTTGCTGTCGCAACTCCATGCTGACCAGCTCCTGTCTCCGCGATCAACCGGGTTTTTCCCATTTTTTTCGCCAGCAATGCCTGACCAAGTGCATTATTTAATTTGTGAGAACCGGTATGATTCAAATCCTCACGTTTCAAATAAATTTTTGCACCTCCCAGATCTTCTGTCATATGAGTTGCATAATAAAGTCTGGATGGTCTTCCTACATAGTTATTTAAAAGGTCCTCAAATTCTTTTACAAATTCCGGATCATTTTTGTAATGCTCATATGCTTTTTCCAGTTCAATGACAGCATTCATCAGTGTTTCCGGAATGTACTGTCCTCCATGTATTCCAAATCTACCATTTGACATCTTAGTGTCCTCCTTTTAACTCTTCCAGCATTTTTTTCTTATCTTTGCTTCGCATGAACGTTTCACCGATCAAAACCGCATTGACTTTACCAGCCTCCAGCTGTTCAATATCTGTTCTCGTCTTGATCCCGCTTTCTGCAACAAATAAAATATCTTCCGGTACATTGCGCCGTAATCGGATTCCATTGTTAATATCTACCGTAAAATCCTTCAGATTCCGGTTGTTCACACCAATGATCCTTGCTCCGGCCCGTACCGCAATGGCAATTTCTTCTTCATCATGTGCTTCCACCAGTGCAGAAAGTCCCAGCGAATCGGCAATCTGAATATACCGCTTTAACACATCCTCCGGCAAAAGTGCCACGATCAGAAGCACGACATCCGCTCCCGCCACCTTCGCTTCATAGATCATATACTCATCAATAATAAAATCCTTACGCAGCAAAGGAATCGATACATTTTTACGGATCTCCCGCAGATATTCAATACTGCCCATAAAATAATCCGGTTCTGTCAAAACAGAAATCGCATTGGCACCTGCTTTTTCGTATTCTTTTGCAATTGCAACATAATCAAATTCTTCTGCGATCACCCCTTTGGATGGTGACGCTTTTTTCACCTCACAGATAAAAGAAATCTCTTGTTTATGCAGCGCGGTTTCAAACGGATAACCGGTATCCGCCGGTTCCTTTTCCGCCATCTGTTTCATCTGTTCCGGTGAAATCTTTTGTTTTGCTGCTTCTACACGTATTTTTGTTTTCTTTGCAATTTCATCTAAAATCATGTTTACTCCTGACTTGCTTTTACAAACTGCTGCATTTTCTCATAAGCTTTTCCCGAATCAATCATTTCCGCAGCCAGATCAATTGCCTCCTGCATGGAAATGTCCTCTTTGCCAAGATAAATACCCATGCCGGCATTCATTAACACAATATCTCTCTTCGCACCAGTCTCTTTTCCGGATAAAATGTCTTTTGTGATCGCTGCATTTTCTTCCGGCGTACCACCAATAATATCTTTCAACTCGTATGTTCCCAGACCAAACTGCTCCGGTGTGATGTCAAAAGAAGTAAGCTTGCCATCCTTGATCTCACAACAGTGAGTTGGTCCTGTAACTGTGATTTCGTCCAGTCCATCGCTTCCGCAAACTGACATACCTCTGTTTACTCCAAGGTTCATCAACACTTCTGCCAGTTTTTCTACCAGATCTTTGCTGTATACACCAAGGAGCTGACGGCTTGCATTTGCCGGATTTGTAAGCGGTCCGAGAATATTGAAGATCGTGCGTTCTTTCATCTCTTTTCTGACAGGTCCTACATTTTTCATCGCTGCATGGTACTTCTGTGCAAATAAAAATACCATATCGGTTTCATCCAGGACTTCTTTTGCTTTGTCTACATCCAAAGTCAGATTAACCCCCAGTTTTTCCAGAATATCGGCTGCACCGCTTTTACTGGAAACGGAACGGTTGCCATGTTTCGCTACCGGAACACCTGCCGCAGCGATCACAAAGGCCGATGTTGTTGAAATATTAAATGTTCCTACTTCATCCCCACCGGTTCCTACAATCTCAAGCACCTCTTTATCTGGTGTCAGATGCGTACCAACACTGCGCATACCGTTGGCGCACGCGGTAATCTCCGTGATCGTCTCTCCTTTCATTCGGAGTGCCGTCAGAAAAGTAGCCATCTGGATCTGAGATGCCTCAGCCGTCATAATCTCTTTCATGGTTGTCTCTGCTTCTTCATAAGAAAGGTCAATATTGTTTATTACTTTGTGAATTGCTTCCTGAATCATTATTTTATCCTCCTAAATTGCTAAAAAGTTTTTTATCATTTTTTTACCATTTGGTGTCAAAATAGACTCCGGATGAAACTGCAACCCATACACCGGATATTTTTTGTGTTTCACTGCCATAACCTCATCCTTATCATCTTTTGCGATCACTTCCAGTTCCTCCGGAATGGTATCAATATCCGCAATCAGGGAATGATACCTTGCCACCTGTTCTTTCTCCTGCAAACCGGCAAAGATCGGATCCGAAACTTTTAATTTTACCATGCTGCTTTTTCCATGCATCAATTGTTTCGCATGACAGATTGTGGCACCATAGACTTCGCAGATTCCCTGATGTCCCAGACAAACGCCAAGAATTGGGATCTCGCTCTGAAGTTCTCTGACCACGTCCTCACAAACACCGGCATCTTTTGGATACCCGGGCCCCGGTGACAAAATGATATGCGATGGATTTTTCTCCCGGATCTGTTCAACGGTCATCTCATCATTTCGTATCACCTGAATGTCAGGATTGATCGTTCCGATCAGCTGCACCAGATTATAGGAAAAACTGTCATAATTATCAATCAATAGAATCATGGTTCCACCGCCTCCTTTGCATTTTCTATCGCAAGCATAACCGCTTTTGCTTTATTTTCCGATTCCTGATATTCCAATTCTGCTTTACTGTCTGCAACAATTCCGCCTCCGGCTTGTACATAAACTTTGTTGTTTTTCTTTACCGCCATCCGAATTGCAATACAGGTATCTAAATTGCCGCTAAAATCAATGTAGCCAAGTGCTCCGCCATAAATGCCCCTTGGTTCACTTTCCAGTTCGTCAATGATCTCACACGCCCGGATCTTTGGTGCCCCGGATAATGTACCCGCCGGCAATACGGACTTGATCGCATCCAAAGCATCTTTTGTCGGCTGGATATCTCCTTCAACCTGAGAACATATATGCATGATCTTGGAATACTTATGGATCATCTGATATTTGGTAACTTCCACCGATCCAAATTTAGAAATGCGTCCAAGGTCGTTCCGTCCAAGATCCACCAGCATATTGTGCTCGGAAAGTTCTTTCTCATCCGACATCAGATCCCGGATCAATGCCTCATCCTCTTCTTCATCCGCTCCTCTTGGTCTGGATCCGGCAACCGGGAACGTAACCAGTCGTCCGTCATTGAGCCGGACAAGCGTCTCCGGCGATGTACTCATCAGTTCTACATCATCCATGTTCATGTATACCATGTACGGTGACGGATTGGTCGTCCGGAGAACCCGGTACGGGTTGATCAGGCTGCCCTTGTAATCACTGACAAATCTTCTTGACAATACTGCCTGAAAAATATCTCCGTCAAAAATATACTCTCTTGTCTTTTCCACAATGTCTGCATATTCTTCTTTGCTCACATTACATTGAAAATCAACTTTGTCATAAACCGGTTCTTCCGGCAACGGTGAATTGTCCCGGATCAATGCTTCGATCTCCCGGATCTCATCTTTTGCTCTTTCATAGTTGGCCTCAATATGTCCTTTGGTACTGACATTCGCTACCACACTGATCTTTTGTTTCAAATGATCGTATGCGATCACTTTATCAAACAGCATGAAATCATAGTCCGGAAATTCGCCTCTTTTGATCTTGAGCTTTGGCTCAGCATGTGCGATCATCGCATAAGAAAAATATCCTACAAATCCGCCTGCAAAAGGAGGCATCCCCTCTACATTTGGTGCTTTATAATCTTTCAGAATATCACGGATCACCTGCAGGCTGTCGTGAGACTGGATCGTCGTCTTCTTTCCATTTTCTTCCAGAATCACTTCCTGTTCTCTACAGGTAACCCGCATGATCGGATCGAATCCCAAAAAAGAATACCGTCCCCATTTTTCTCCGCCTTCCACACTCTCCAGCAGATAAAACAGTTTTTTACTCTTCGCAATCTTCCGCAACAATAAAATCGGTGTGACAACATCAGCAAAAATTTCTTCCTGAACCGGCACAATGTCAAATCCCATCGCCATTTCTTTTACTTGCTCTACACTTGGTCGAATCATTTCCAGCCTCCTTACAATAAAAAAAGCTCCTGTCCCAATCCTAATAAAAGGAAAGGGACAAGAGCTAGAACTCCTGCGGTACCACCCAGATTGACTGTATCAACAGTCCACTCATCATGCACCATCATGCACTCCTGTAGATAACGGTTCAGGTCTCCGTCAGCCCCTACTTGCATGAATCACGTTCGGAACTGCCCTCTCAAGTCCATTCAACACATATCCACTGTTGCTTCACACCAACCAGCAACTCTCTGAAAGCTACCAACATGTCTACTAATCTTGATCAACGGTTTAAACTTATGGTTACATTATACTCACTTCATTTTTTATTGTCAATTCTTTTTTACCATTTTAAAGATTTGTATTCTGAAACCTTATCTCTCTCTAAAAGATCCTTCATCGCCTCGGATGCTGGTTTGTTCTCAAACAGGATCGCATTGATCTGTTCTACGATCGGCATCGTAACGTGATACTTGTTTGCCAAAACCATAGCTGCTTTCGCACAGTTTACACCTTCTACAACCTGATGGATCTCAGCTTTTGCTTCTTCCAATGTATATCCTTTTCCAAGAAGGAAACCACAGTTATGATTACGGCTGTGTGTACTTGTACAGGTAACGATCAGATCACCGATTCCGGAAAGGCCACAGAAAGTCTCCATCTTGCCGCCAAGTTCCACACCAAGGCGGGAAATCTCGGCAATTCCTCTGGTCATAAGAGCCGCCTTGGTATTGTCTCCAAGTCCCATGCCGTCAATGATTCCGGCTGCTAAGGCAATGACGTTCTTCAAAGAGCCGCCCAGCTCAATGCCAACCATATCCGGGCTGGTATATACACGGAAATTTTTGCCCATGAAAACATCCTGAACAAACAATGCGGTCTTCTCTGTCTTAGCACCGACAACAACGGTCGTAGGGATTCCTTTGGAAACTTCCTCGGCATGACTTGGTCCAGACAATACACACACATCCGCCTGTGGCAGTTCGTCTTTGATCACTTCACACAACGTCATAGAAGTAGATTCTTCAATACCTTTTCCCACATTGACAATGATCTGCTGATCTTTTACAAAGTCCTTTGCCTCTCTTGCCGTCGTGCGGACATAAGGAGATGCTACAGAAAAAACGATAATATCCTGATCGGCACAAGCTTTCTCAAGATCATCCTCGATCACGATGGAATCCGGAAGTTTTACCCCCGGCAAACGCTCCATATGTTCTCTATGTTCTCTCAGCATATCAATCTCTGACTGTACTTTTGACCAAAGTGTAACCTGATGTCCATTATTGGCACATACAATAGCAAGTGCGGTTCCCCAGCTTCCTGCTCCTAAAAAACTAACTTTTTTCATCTTTTTTCCTCCTAAATATGTATATCCAGACGCTCCCTCATACTCATTCGGCGTCAAGTCGTAAAAAACATTTCGCTACGACTTTGTCATATGGATTTCTTCTAAAATAATTTGCGCTCGGTTCCCTGAGCAAGTCTCTTGATGTTGCCTGCATGCTTGATATACGCTAATGTTGTAAAAATAAGTGAAAACACAAGCAGAAGCACAAAGGTATCTTCTTTTGTATACATCATAAGTGTATAAACCGGGAAGCACCAAACGACTAACAATGACCCCAGCGACACATAGCGTGAAATGCCTACTACCACAATAAATGCAAGCAAAGCAATTCCGATCATGATCCAGCCCTGCTTGCTATTGCTGCAGGAAGCGACAATGACCGCGGCAGACACCGCAATTCCTTTTCCGCCTTTAAAATGAAGATTGACCGGAAAATTATGTCCGATCACAACACCCAGTCCGGTAACCAGAACTAACATATATGTGGTAACCGGGTCGTACCCCATCTTGGGGCAAAGCACAAAGCGAACCAACAATGTTGGAATAAATGTTTTTAAAAGATCCCCGCCAAAGGTAAGTGCTCCTCCTTTTGCTCCCATTGTGCGCAAGGCATTGGTTGTTCCGATATTTCCACTGCCCTCAGAACGGATGTCATGTCCATTCATCTTTCCCACCAGATATCCGGTAGAAAAACAACCAAACGCATATCCAATGAGTAATAAAATAATCGCAATTAAAAATTCTGACATAACGTCTACTCCTTCTCTTTCCTCTCTCGTATTAAAATACGGATCGGCGTTCCCATAAATCCAAAGGTATCCCGGATCCGGTTTTCAATATAACGCTGGTAAGAAAAATGCATCAGCTCTTTGTTGTTTACAAACAGGACAAAGGTCGGCGGCTTAATGCTGACCTGCGTCATATAAAACAGTTTTAAGCGTTTTCCTTTGTCTGAAGGTGGCTGCTGCATCGCTACTGCTTCCATCAGGATCTCATTTAACACACCCGTCTGAATGCGAAGCGCATGATTTTGGATCACAACATCGATCAATTCAAACACTTTCATGGTTCTCTGTCCGGTCAATGCAGAAATAAACATAATCTCGGCATACGGAACAAAGGACAATACTTCCCGCACTTTCTTCGTAAATTCTTTTACTGTGTGATTGTCTTTTTCGATCGCATCCCATTTGTTCACTGCAATGATCAGACCTCGTCCCCGGTCATGTGCAATGCCGGCGATCTTGGCATCCTGCTCGGTAACTCCTTCTGTCGCATCGATCATCAGGATCACGACATCGGCTCTCTCAATCGCAGCTACCGTACGGATAATACTGTAACGTTCAATATCCTCTTTGATCTTGCTCTTTCTCCGGAGTCCTGCCGTATCAATGAAAATGTACTCATTGTCGTTGTAGACCACTTCGGTATCGATCGCATCTCTGGTCGTTCCGGCAACATCTGAAACGATCACACGGTTCTCTCCTAATAATCGATTGATCAGAGAAGATTTACCGGCATTCGGACGTCCTACCAATGCAATTCTCGGACGATCATCTTCCTCTTCTTCTAACTTATCAAAGTCAATCAGTTCGATCACCGCATCGAGCATATCACCCAATCCCAATTTGGAACTGGCAGAGATCGGGTGCGGGTCTCCAATGCCCAGATTGTAAAACTCATAGACATCTGCCATATATTTTTCAAAATTATCCACTTTGTTCACGACCAGCACGATCGGCTTGCCGGATCTGCGAAGCATATCTGCTACTTTATAGTCCGCATCTACCAGACCCTGTTTGACGTCAACCAAAAATAAAATAACATCTGCTGTATCGATCGCAATCGTAGCCTGCTCACGCATATGGGCAAGCATCTTATCTCCGGTAGACATCTCGATACCACCGGTATCGATCATCGAAAAACTGTGATTCAACCAGGTCATGTCCGCATAAATCCGGTCACGCGTAACACCCGGATAATCCTTTACTATGGAAATCTTTTCTCCTGCCAATGTATTAAATAAGGTGGACTTTCCAACATTCGGTCTACCAACAATCGCTAATATCGGTTTTCCCATTCTATTCCTCCACTTTCTGTTTCTAAATGTAAAACATCCGTCCCTCTATCATATCATAGATCATACATGGTAGTCAAAGGCATTTTCGATATGTTGTAAATTCTGCTGATTGCCTTCTCCACAAATGCCAATCACATCAAAACGGCAGTCCTGATCCATCGAATATCCCCGTGTCGCATAAATATATAATGCCGACCGGCAGATCCGTCTTTGTTTCTGCCATCCAACGGCGGCAAACGGGGTTCCATGTATGCGGTCTTTGCGGTATTTTACTTCACAAAAGACCAATGTACCTCCCTTTTGGGCAAGAATGTCGATCTCCCCCATTGGGGTGTAGACATTTCGCTCCAGAATATCATATCCCTTTTCACATAAATAATCCGCCGCTATCTTTTCATATTTCCAGCCCATTTCCCGTTGATTTATTTTCATCCGCACCCCCATCTTTTTCAGCGTTTCACGCTCAAAAAAAGGCGCAACTTTCGTCACGCCTTTTGTCCTACTTTTTCGGTTGTATCTTACTTTGAATCTTGTCCATGCTGTCAACAAAAACAAGGACTTCCGCTACCACCGAGTACAACTCCTGTGGTATATACTCTCCAATATCCAGGACGGAAAGAGAGCGGGCCAGCTTTTCATCCTTGTGGATCGGCACTTGTGCCTCTTTTGCCACCGTAATCATTTTTTCTGCCAAAGCTCCTTTACCGGCAGCCACCACTTTCGGTGCCTTATCCATCGGTTCATATTCCAGCGCTACCGCTGTCTTACGTTCTTGTCTGTCTGCCATATCTTTCCTCCTTTCCCAGATCGTTCTTCCCTGTTATTTTACTTTTACTGTAATCGTCTTTTTCTTTCCATTTGACGCAGTTACTTTAATTTTTACTTTTCCTTTTTTCAAGGCAGTAACAACACCATACGCATCGACTTTGGCAACTGCCGGTTTGTTGCACGTCCAGGTGACATTTCCCATTGCCTTAGCCGATTTTAAATTTGCTGTCAGCAAAAGTTTTTTACCGGCTTTTACCGTTTTCTTGCCTTTGATCGTAATTTTCTTGACCTTGGCATTTTTCTTCGTTACATAAACGGTAATCTTTGCAGAAGCTGTTTTCTTTGCGC
This sequence comes from uncultured Eubacterium sp., assembly GCA_934316925.1. Taxonomy (GTDB): domain Bacteria; phylum Bacillota; class Clostridia; order Lachnospirales; family Lachnospiraceae; genus Eubacterium_F. Next base: position 46,866 of record CAKREC010000009.1, on the reverse strand, counting down.
CGTTATACGCCGTAAGCGTCACTTTGATCTTTCCTGGTTTCTTCGCAGTGACCACACCGGTAGTCGATACGGTTGCTACTTTACTCTTTTTCGCTGAGAATTTAAAGGTATCTGTGCAATCGTCATTTGTGAAATATTTGCCAAGTGATATCGTATTTCCTTTTGCAACATACACCTTGGAAGTATTTCCGGTTGGTGCCTTGATCTTCAACCCCTTTGCTGAGGATTTGACCGTGATCACACAGGACGCCATTCTGCCATTCTCTGATTTTGCCGTGATCGTTGCTTTTCCCACAGCAATCGCTTTGACATTGCCATTGTCCACTACAACCGCTTTTTCATTGGATGAACTCCATGTGATCTGTTGTATCGCATCTGCCGGTACAACACTGGCACTCAATGTTGCGCTTTTACCGACCTGCAGTTCCATCTCAGAAGAAGAAATGTTCACTGCCGTTGCTGTTGCACGGATCTGGATCGCACAAGTGATCTCCTTGTCCCCTGCTTTTACATGTAAGGTAGTATCGCCGCTCTTGATCGCCTTTACGGATACCGACAGTTTGCCGTTATTTGGTGTCGGCGTTTCGGATACGACCTGTGCAACACTCGTATCATCTGTATAGCAAGTGAAACTGTCCGTTGTGATCTTTGGTTCATACTTCACCGATAAGGTAACGGTAGAAGTACTTGCCGGATTCATCTTTAAAAGATATCCGCCATTTACATACTCAAGTTTTGTAGAATCAAATTCCATGGAAGTTACTTTCGCTTCCTGCATGGATTTGATACTAAAGGAAGCTGTTTTGCCAGATACCAGGCATTTCGCAGTGATCGTAGCACTTCCTTCGCTCACTACATGTACACGTCCCGTATCATAATCAACGGTAGCAACTTCCGGCTTATTGGATGTAAACTTCACCGTATCTCCATATTTCTGATCCAGACCGTTGTACTTGGAGTCATAGGATATTGTCGCTGCCAGATCAAACGTGTCACCAATCTTCATCGTAGCACTTGTTTTGTTCAAGGTAACTTTCTGCCCCGGCATGCGTACTTTTACATTTACCTGTGTCTCCTTGCTGTTCCATGTATCCGTTGCTGCCTGAACAACGGAATCTCCTACTGCCAATGTACTGGCCGGCATGATCGTAACGGTAGAGGTACCCTTCTTCGCATTAACAACCGGATCTGAACAGGTAACTACCCCCTCATCACTCGAAGTCCAACGAATCGTCTCCGTCGTATTTAACGGTAAAAAGGTTCCTACCAGCTTGATTCCGGATTTGTTTTCAACATTGACATAGATGGTGTTTTCTCCACCTTCTTTTACCATTGCCGTGTTCGTGAGAATCAGAGAAGATACCGGTTCTTCTGTAACATCAATATTTACAAGTTGTGCAGCCGAAAGCGTAATCCCCGCTGCATTCGTATTCTGGTCTTTCAAAGAAACCGCACCGGAAACGCGGATCTGCGTCTTTCCTTTGCTCTTTCCTTTCAAGGTGATCAAATTACTTGCATTTTCGACCTTAATAAAATCATTGACGTCATTCTCGATCAGATTTGGAGCATCCTCTCCCTGAGAAGCATCCGATACCGTAAGTTTTACATTATTGCCGAAGTTTTTAAAGCAGTTGATCGGAAGTGTCGTACTCTGTCCGATGATCACTTTGGCATCACTGGCACTTGGAGATGCCAAATGAATATTCTGGCTTTCATATCCGGCAAGATCTGCAAATAATGTTTTATCCCATTCTGCCGAAAATGGCAACGTTACCGTTGTCAACGAATAGCAATTGCGAAAAGCATTTGCCCCAACTTTCGTACCATCTTTCGCTTCCATATGAGCTTCTTTTAGAGAATAACATCCATTGAATATATTGGAGGAAAGTTCTTTGACATTTTCCGGGATCTTAACTGTCTCAATGTTTGTTTTCTCAAAGGCATTGCTACCAATGGAAGATAAACTTTTTGCGAATACAAAGTCAATCTTAGAAAGACCCGTAAACTCTCTCTGATATGTAATCGTACTGTTACCAATTTTGACAGAAAAATCTTTAAACTGAGACGACTCTGCAAAAGCAGAGTTTCCAATACTCTTCAAGTTTGAATTAAAGGTAACCTTGCTTAAGCTTTTACACTTTTTAAACGCATTGTTTCCAATGGTCGTAAGATTTCCCGGCATATCGCCCGTGTCATCCCAGGACTGCAAAGCATAACAATTTTCAAATGCACTGTTTCCAATGGATTCCACATTGTCCGAAAGTTCCAACTGCTTGAGTCCCACAAATTCAATTGGTGTATAAGTATCTGTGTCCTTATTATAGTGGAAATCAACTGAGGCAATCCCTTTGAGCGTTCCATCCTCATTGAAGTCTGGTGGAAAAGCACCACATCCAGAACACATCTTATTAGGAATTTCTTTTAACCCTGATCCAATGGTCATGGAGGTCATATACGGATTATTTTCAAAAGCAGAATCTCCAACCTTTGTAACCGAATCCGGAATTATGACAGCACGGAATCCACCATTCGAAACTTTCATTGCCCCCGCACTGTTCTGATCATTATAGGAATACAACGAAACTTTCATAAAAGCCTGTTTTCCAATCTCTACCAGTGTGGAAGGAAATGATAAAGTTCCCTCCTGTTTCTCTTTACCCGTAGTATAAACGGTGTTCAATCCATAACAATTCTGAAAAGCACTGCTACCAATTCGTACTAATTGCTCCGGCAGCCGAACCGTATTTAACTGAACACAGGAATAAACCGTAACCGCATTTTTTTTCGTCGGTTCCTTTTCGGATCCAAAACAGCTATCCGGAATTTCTGTTACTTTACTTCCTTCATTGAAATTGACTTCCGTTAATGAAGAGCAGGCATTGAACGCCTTTGTTCCCAATGTTTCCACAGAACTTGGAATATTCAACTCGGTAAAATCCGTATAGGAAAATGCAGCCTGACCGATGCTTGTCAAGTGCGTTAATCCCTTCAGAAATGTATCGTCATAAACAGCTGACGCATTGAAGGCTGAATCACCAATGGTTTCCAGCTTACTCTCTGCTGCAGTTGCATCGGTATAAGCAATTTGAAGAACGTCCTTTGACTGATCGTCATACTCATCTTTCCCATTTAAAATATAACTGGCACTACCAGAACATGAAAAAGCATTATTCGGAATTTCTTTTATATTGGGCGAAAGGGAAACAAATTCCAATCTTGAGGTAAATCCAAATGCGCTCTCATCCAGCGTCTCTACCGAGACCGGCATAACAATTTCATGTAATTTGCTTTGATAAAATGCCTGCGCTCCGATCCGCTGCAAGTGATCCGGCAGTAAAATCTCAGTACCTAACTCTGCCCCTTCAAATGCATGATCTGAAATCTCGGTTACCGCTGTATCCGAAAGATCCAATGCCAAAATCTTACTTTTGATAAACGCATTTTTACCAATATAGTTCACCGTCGAGGGCAGCTTGTCTCCGTAAGTATCGTCCTTTAATGCAAACGAAAGCTCTCCTGTATATCCAAACGCACCATCATCGACACGCACGATCTTATCATCACACAACTTCACTTTTGCCAACGAAGTACAACCACTAAAAAGGTTTGCAGGAACCATCTGCTTTCCTTCTTCTCCCGTGATAACCGGTACTTTAGCACTCGTAATGCTGGTACAGCTTGAAAAAGCATTTGCTCCCAGATATTCCACGGTATCTTTCATGGAATTAACCGTATCATCGTTTAATTTGCTGCAATTTGAAAATGCGTTATCCCCAATATATGTAATATAACGAAGTCCCTCAGAGTCCGCATCCTTCAAACTAATGCTTGCCAGTTGCGAACAATTTTTGAACGCTTCTTTTCCAATGCGCGTTACCGTAGTTGGTAATATGATCTTTGTCATATTACAGTCTTCAAATTCATTGTCGTTGATCTGACTCACTTCACATTGTGACAGATCAATGCTGGATGCATTGCGAACATATCCAATACCGGAAATATCTTTTACATCTGCATTTACAACAATATCACCGGTCACTTTCTGTATCAGATTTTTGACCGTAATCTCATTGTCATCAACCGTACCACCCATGGCCTCCTTGGTGAGTGCTTTCAACTGAGCCAAAAGTGCGGCATCTTTGATCACCTCACTGTTCAGCAACTGTTTGTCATCAATCGTTCCGGTTGCCGCCTTCGCTGTATAACCGGCAGTTGATGATACGATCAACGCAAACGACATCAATACCGTCAAAAAGCGCTGAACCGCTTTGTGGTGCATCTTAAACTTCATCCTAAAATCCTCCTCTTAATAATACTATAATGCCCTCTCTCATCCACAAGAGGGCAGTTCACCGTGACCTATACATAATTATGTATAAATGTGCTTCGATGAATCGGACAAGGCCCATATTTCTTCAAAGCTTCAATATGTTCTTTCGAACCATATCCCTTATTTTTTGCGAAACCATATTCCGGATATATTTCATCATAATCTACCATCATACGATCCCTTGTCACTTTGGCAATAATACTCGCTGCTGCAATGGACAGGCTTCTGCCGTCTCCCTTTATAATTCCAACCTGCCGGATCGGAATCTGCGGAATGGTCACCGCATCATTTAAAAGCAGATCCGGAACAACCTCCAGATCTTCCACTGCATGCTTCATTGCCTCATAAGTTGCCTGCAGTATATTGATCTCATCGATCCGGCCCGGAGAAGCCATACCCACTCCGACACTTACCGCCTGATCCATGATGATATCATACAGTTCCTCGCGCCGCTTCGGACTCACCTGCTTGGAGTCATTCAGACCCTCAATTTTAAGACCAACCGGCAAAATAACTGCTCCAGCCACAACCGGCCCCGCAAATGGACCTCGGCCTGCCTCATCAATTCCACAAATACAGGAAAAGGTATCTCCATACTTGCGTTCAAATTCCAGCATCTTCTCCAAGCGTTCCTGTTCTTTATGAAACTTTGCAAGTTTCTTTTCATAGCTGGCAATCAGCTTTTGTACGCCTGCGCGTTCATCGGTCCTATATTGCGAAAAAAGAGCATGCCATTGCTCTTTTTCCGTCTGTTCTAATAGGAGCTTGATTTCTTTTATACTTTGCATAAAAACTCCTGATTTTCTTTATTGTAGATCGAATAATGCTCTCTCATCAAGATCCAGATAAATGCTGTGGTCAGAACTCTGCACCGTGGTCGTTTTCTTACCTTCATCAAACATTCTGGCTCTGGTCTTAATGCGAATACGGTTATATCCTTTCTGCCATGCCGACAACTGGAACGGGATGTAAATACTCTTTGAATAATTATCTGTATTCAGAATATCTCCGATCTGATAACCATATACACTATTGGACGCTTTCTGATCACGGGATGCAATCGTCTCCTTTTTCAGGTTTGTGCTGGTATCTCCCAGTTTTTCCTGTGGAATCAGTTCATCCTTCCATGCATCTCCATCTTCATTGACCAGTTCGATCGAAGTGATCGCACCCGCTTCATTGTTGCGTTTATTCACATCAATCGGATCGCCATTATAGACTGCTACTTTCAGATACAATATTTTATCGGTATATTTACCCTCTGAGCTGTAGTCATATAATGCTGCCGAATCACTGACCTTTGTGTACTGTTTTTTGCATTTCTGAATGAGTGCTGTCATATCATAAGGATTCGTATTTGCTTTGTTATTCATGATACGATACAGAATATCCATCATGGTATTCATGATTGTATTTTGGGTCAATCCATTCAATGTGGACTCATTTACATTGGAGGAACCACCATAACCGCGAACTACCGTTACATTGTTGTCATTCTTTTTACCGTCGGTACCATCCTGATGGTCGAAATGGCCATCATCTGTATTATTATCACCATCGCTTATTGCATTCGTAGCCAGATAAGATGTGAGATAACCATACTTCATTAATGTTCCCGTTTCTACAGGAACACCGGTAATATCATCTGGCGTTTCTTCGTAAGGGAAGAAAGTCCAACGATTCCATAAATAACAGCTCTTCGCATCCGATCCGGTCGGCGTCTGATAATATCCTGTGGTCGTCGCAGAACCTTCATCTGTATTGTCCGTTACATCTCGATGTAATGGCACCGTGTAAATGTGCTTGATCACACTGTCGATATCTTCATCATTGTCAAAGAATGTTCGCTGATAATCAATATCTGCTGTACACCAAGAAATTTCTGATAAGTCTATATAATAATTATCATATGAAGCATCATTGAGATATGTTTGAGTGTTTAAAATTTCCCAATAACTATCTTTATCCTTGAAATTTTTCCAACCATTCTCTTTACACTTTTCATCCTTAAAGTACTTGTTACCTCCAGGCAAGTTCGTAACATACCTCCATGCATTTTCGCTATCTGTAGAACTTTTCTGAACAGTTCCTCCAAACCGCGACTGATCTCCAGATGATTTAAATGAATAGTCTCCTTTTCCAGCACCAACATATATCAAATATCCACCCTGAGCATGTAAATTAATATTTGTAGGCGCTATCAGATCAAATTGCATAGATATTAAATACATCTTAGCAATATTGCAAATACTACCTGGTTGGCTGCTAGGGCTCGTTCTAGTTGGATTTTCTACATCTTCAGACACTACCCCATCATATCCAATTTTTTTCCAATTTCCAATGTGAACGGTAACCGCCTCATCACTGAATGTTGAATTTTCCAAAAGACTTCCTACCGGCTTTGTATACATCAATGGCAAGTTTGAGTTCACACTCAGTCGCTTTAATAACTTGATACAGCTTGCCCACTCTAAGTCATTCTGTTTAAAGCTTTTAATATTCTGACTCTGTACATCTGCTGCATTGTAGGTATAATCCGGATCTACATATTGATAAAACTGAAAATGTTTGTCCAGACCTACTGAATTTTGATCATATGTTTCAATATAGAACAGATCCGCTCTTTCGATCATGTCCAGTTTGTCCGCATCATCGCTCTTTGCAATCTCATTGATCTCTGACGGAGTCATACAGACAACCTCAATATTGAAGTTCTTACATTCCTCTTCATCCTTGAAAACAAACAGCGAACGTTTCAACACGTCATTTGCCCTCAAGCCGTAATATTCAAATTTGTATTCTATTTTCTTACAGGTAAATACATACTGATTTTGAGATTTGCTGTACTTAAAATAATATTTTGCAAAATTCTTACCCTGACACCAGGAAAGCTTGGAAAGATCCAGATAACCGTTCATATATGCGGAATCCTGCAAATATGTTTTATTGTTTAAGATGTCACAATAATTATCTTTGTCCTGGAAATTGTTGTTCTTTGACTCATCCGGCAATGTTGTAACATATTTCCATACATTTTCACTATCCGTTGAACTCTTCTGCACATTGCCACCAAACCACCACTGGTTTCCAGATGATTCAAACGAATAATCTCCATTACCTTCGCCAACATATACAAGATATCCACCTTGTGACTTCAGATCTACCGTTTCCCATGAATTGTTTTTTGTCTCCAACTTCCAGTTATCTGCATCTGCTATCATAGATGGCGTAACTTTCTTGCCATCTTTATCCGTGCTGAATATATCTGGATATTTCGCTGCCAGATCTGCAACCGATGTATTTTCAACGTCATCCTTGATCGCCAATGCACTGGTCTGGATTTCACGGGTTGTCGTCGTTGTAGTTTTCTCAACATCCCAGTACTGTTTGTCAAGATCTGCATTCTTGATCTGTTTTCCATCGGAGTCTTCTTTAAATACATCCGGATACTTTGCTGCCAACTCCGCCATCGTCATGGAGTTGATATCTTCATCCGGTACTTTGTCGCCACATTCAATCGTACTATAGGCATTTTTCTTGGAACGTTTCCAGTTCTGATTATCTGCGATCGCAATATCGCGAATATCCTGATCATCATCATCTTTTTCAAACAATTTGGGAAATGCCGACGACAGATCAGCCAGTGTTCCATTTCCATTGTTGTATTTGTTGTCAAAATCAGAAACCGTATACCCTGCCTTTTCAATCTCCGTGTTGGTGATCGCAAGCTGATACAACTTTGCTACACTCGCCATCGTATCTTCTTCATATTCCGGATTTGTGCTATCGGTTCCATATTTCAGTACATTGTACTTATAATTCATAGCCCAATATCCAAAAGCATTCGATACATCATTTTCAATATTATTTCCACTGTGAAAATTCTTGCCTGTAGAAATACCGGCTTTCATCCAGTCAACTGGAGTCTTATCGTCTCCCTGCAAAAGTGACATCTGCTGCATCTTTTTATCCGGAACAATTTCCAGAATAACAAATGGATTTCGCTCGCCACCCTTGGCATTCTTTTTAATAACGTCTTTATCGTTTTTCGATTCACCTTTTTCAAGATAACCTGCTGTAGGGACACGTTTGTCGCACACTTCCGCCAGAGATCCCTGGGTACCCGGTTTGGTATTAGCACCGGAAGAAGTAATCTGAATTCCATTGATCGTCGGCTGATCTGTCGCCGCAGGCTCAGCTGCAATATAATTTTTTGATTCACCATGTACACGATTCTGATAGATCAAAAACCACGCAACACTGCAGATCACCGCAACGGCAATTGCAAAAATTGCTATCTTTTTCTTTTTCGTCAGCATAAATATCCCCCTTTTACTGATTTCTCATTACAATGTCTTTTTCCATCTTGAACTCTGATACATTATCTTTCATGTTTAAAACTACATGAAGTTTCTTTTTCTTTGCTGAATCAACTTCTTTTTTCAACTCGCATTGAAAGTCTTCCACATCGTCAATCAACAAGTGTGTGCGGTCATTGCTCAACGTTGATAAATCAAAGGTACTCGTTTCATCCATCGGATCATATGAACTGTCCATATCGGTTGCTTTTGCAAAGAACATGGAACCATCTGCAACCCAGTAAATATACGCATCTACCGAATCGACCTTGATCTCAGCATCCGAATTCGAATAATTCTTTTTCTTGACAAGTAAAACCTTATTCGTATTGTCAATAGCTATATCGGTATTTCCCTCTAAAACATAAGCAGAAATGTGGTTTACTGCATCTTTTGCCTGATCCTGCAGTGCTACTCTTGCTGAGGTCATTCGCATGCTTCGGGTACAATATCCCATGATCGCCACCAAAGCCAGCATAACGATCGCCGTGATCGCCATAGCAATAATAAGTTCTACCAGGGAGAAACCCTCTTTCTTTCTGTTCTTCAAATCGTTACCCCCTTATTCCACATAGTGCCTTCCCGTATTGGAAACCAGATATACCGAATGTTTTGGATCGCCATTGGTAGCTGTTACCTCAATTTCAAACGGCGATGTCAATACTTGTTCCACACCATCTTTGTAATATTTGTCACCAAAAGAACCATCTTTTTTACTGACTGTAAAAGAGTAGACGCCATTGTTTGCCAGCTCAGCTCCGCCGCCAAACTTGACAATGCAGTCACCTTTACCCAGACGCGTTCCTTTGTCAAAGTCAGAAACTGCCAGCGTGTTGGAATTCGTAAACTGAACATAGTACGCTTTATCTTTGCGATATATATGTAAATATTGTCTATCTTTTCCACCGGCATTTTTCGTCTTTAATTCACTAAAAGAACTATTGATCCGATCTGCCAGACCTCTGGTATTGGCTGTCTTAAGGATACCAATGCCAATTGCAACTCCACCGATCATGATTGCCGCAATTGCCATTACGATGACTAACTCAATCAGAGAAAATCCCCTATTTTTCTTATTTGTTTGAATCATTTTCATATAGTCAACTCCTAAATACCATTCTGCGCAGGATTAGTATGCATTCTTTTCCCAGTTCTGATAGTATACGCATTGCTCTAACATTGTGTCATTCTGCGCGCCTCTTCCATTCAGTGCCCAGAACAATTTTGACAATTCATCATCCGTCTTAATGTATTCCAGTAAATTACCAACTAAGATCATGTCATATTTCAGATCGCGGTCTCCATTTACCGTCACTTTTCCGTTTGCCAGAATCAATCCAGTAAAATCAGCAGAAACAGTAACATCGCCATCGCAGATCAACAATCCCGTTGTGTCACTACCTACTACATAATCACCTTTACTTACAATAATGCTGCCTGCCGTATTGGTCTCCAGTGCAGTTCTTGTAATATTCGATGTCAGATTACTAAAATCAATGATTTTCGTTGCTACCAGCGCACGAGATGTAAAATCATCTGCCTCTAAACGTATATTGCTGTCACGCCCTGCGCTTCCACCTGGAAGTAATGTAAGGCAATTACCAAGATAGTTGAGTGCCATTTTCTTTCCATCTGCAAGAAGTTCTGCATTAGGATCGGAACCGTCATAATAATTGGCAGACTGCATACCATCTTTACCATTTGTCGCATCATAGTTATAAAGAATATTACCGGCGATCAGATACAGATTTCCTGAGAAAAATGTATTGGTAAGATTTGTTGCTGCTAAATAAGTTATTGCCTTTGTTCTCAAGTCTTCTTTACCAGCTAATTTGGTAGAGTCATCATCGAGCACCGTCGAATTACTGCTTGTCTGAATGTTGTCTGTGTAATAATCTTCAAAATACTGGTTTGCACTCTGCTCATTTTTAAAGTTCAGGAACAGATAGACATAACCGGCACTATGATAATTCTCTTTGACCGGATTGTTCGAATCCAGATAAGTTCCTAAATCTTTCAGCAGATTTGTTTTGTCTACATCACTTGCTTGATACTCATTCGTCAAGACCGGGTTGTGGTCTGACTTAATATAAGCATCCGGTACCAGATAAGCCAGCTGATTGCTTTTTGGCGCCAGCGATTCACCCATGATGATTTCTGAATTCACCGAAGCTCCCGTACTGTCATTTTGAGATACATATGCACGTCCCGCCAATATCATCTTAGAAAGATTTCCTGCATTGAGCGTCGTATTCACACCATTTACCAGGATTGCACTACTGTAATCCGCATTGGAACGTCCTGAACCAGAAGCTTCATTCTGTTGATTATAACTGTATCCATAATACTTTCCACTCATAGTTACGGTCGTATGATTGGATTCAATATCCAGGTCATTCGATATGTATGCGTTTGCATTCATCGTAAATTTCGTCTCAAGCGCAGATTTTTTGTCCGCAGATTTTTTAAGACGGATATTTTGCAAATACAAGTCACCTGCCGTAGAACCTTCTCCTGCAATATCGACCGACGCACCGGTAAACGCATCAAAACTTCCTCTACTGATGATCTTTGGACTGTTGAAAGTAACTTTATTCTGTGAATCCACCTGAATACCGGTATCCTCTTTTCCGGTATAAATATTACCTTCCATCGTAGCCCCAATGTTCGCCGCACTAAACTGCAGCATATCGTCATTGATCACAATGTATTTTTTCAATTCCTCAAAGGTGGAATCACCTTCAAATTTGTAATCCGGCACTTTAAAAACCATATCCGTATGAATGCTGGAACGATATCCGGAGTCATCAGTATAGTCGATCACCAGATCTTTGATCGTCAATGTATATCCGATGTCTGTCGTTTTATTGATCACAAAATGCAGATCTCCACCGGCTCTGGTGTCTACTGTCTCTACCGCATCCGGAACTCTTGTCATTTTTTTGAGTTTATCAATGCTTCCTACCTGAGACACACCCAGCTTGGAATCATCCCATGTGTAAGTTCCGCTCTCTAATAGCGATGTTGCAATTCCGGTAAGATACTCTTTGGAAAATTTTTCCTTCATACTTGTCGTATAACTAGTATCGGTGTAATGCTCAAATATATCCGTATAAGCTGTCTCCGCCGAATCTCCGGCTTTCTCTAAAAGTCCTGTACGGAGTTCCGATAAAATTCCTTCGGTCTGATAAAAATTGTCTGTCGTCTCACGATCCGCAACCACATTAATAATATATCGTGTTGCAACCGTAAGGACCGTAAGACCTATGGCAGCCAGAAATACGACACCGATTACAACAGACACCAAAGATGCACCTTCTTTTTTCGAAGAAAACACCTTGCCCCTAATATTCTGTTTTAAATGATCTAACCATCGGGCCATACTTATTCTCCTTTCGAAGTATCCAATGTTACCAAAGGTTTCGTCAAATCTCTAATATCATAAACTTCTACTTTCAGCTTCGCAATCCGTTTTCCGGTTGTCTCTCTTGTTACAAAAGAACGCGAATCCGAAATACCAATTGACGGCGCCTTAATGTTGTTCGTAAAATATTTTGCATTTGAATAGTTACCACTGCAGCTTGCCACATCAAAGACAAGAGAATACCGCTGTTGTAAATATCCTTTTAAGGTATCCGATCCCGGATACTGGCAGATAAAATAAAAATTGATCTTTTCCGCATCACTGATCGTAATGCGGTTGTCCAGTTTTACATGAACGGTTTCTGTAGCTGTGTTTCCACCGCTTACCTGATCCAATACTTTTTGCATCGGCTCATAGAATAAATATACATTTTCCAGCTTGCTTTTCTCAATCTTTGTATTGAGCAAAACTGCTTTGTAATCTTCACCATCATAAGAATACAGATAATATCCAACAATCGTATAAACAGCATCAAATGAAGTTCCACTCTCATCCACATCAATGCACAGTGTTCTTGTCATGCCATCACGGATCGTTGATACCGGCGTACTCTTATGTGAATACAAAAAGTTACTTACCGCTTCATCTTCCTGATCAGACTCAGCCATAACGACATTGGTATTCGAGTATACTTCTTTCAATTGCGGTTCTGCATATCCATTAAAATCCGCATGGATCGCATCGCCACTTACATTGGTTGTATCATAGTCATAATCAAATGATACTTTTGCATGATAATCAAAACCATCTAACGAGATGTCTTTTTCAATCACCATGTTTTTAAAAGAAGCAGTATACGGCGTCGTGATGTTCCAGAGATCTGCTCCGCCGATCGCACCCGGCGTAGCCGTGATTTCGTTTTCCACCTGCTCAAAGGTTTCACATCCATTTAATTGTTCCATAACCGATTGTGCAACCAAATTTGCTTTTTGAATATTCTTGCCTCGGGCAGAATTGACAGACGCATTGGTAAAATAAGCAAGAATCGGAATTGTCAAAATTGCCAGAACTGCCACCGCAATGACAACTTCTACCAATGAAAATCCCTCTTTATCTCGAAGTTCCATGCTCCATCTCCTTTCCCTGTTCGTTTCGTTCATTTCCCTTGTGAATAATTATTGAGCTAACAAAGGTAGAAAATCTCTACCCCTGTTAGCATCTTTCGTAAATCCATATTTATTTTTTCAAAACACCAAATAATGTGTCCGTACCAATCTGGAAGTCATCAATATCAACCGGATCGGTGTATGCAATACCGTTACCATTCAGTGCATGATAATAAATCATCATAGTACCTGAAAGCTTACCTGTACTGCTGTCGAAACTAAGGCTCAGGTTTGTAATTGACATTGGCTGGTCATTATCAGCAACCCAGTCAATCGCCTTCATAATTTCTTTTTGTGTTCCTGTAACCTCTACCTCATATCCGACCGTCTTACCAACCATCTCATGAAGAGATGCTCTTGTTTCAGGATTCTTTTCTACCTCTGTTTCCTGTTTATTGGCAAGCGTATCCGGAGATGCTGCAGAAGTATCGGATCTGCCATCAAAGTTAAAAAACTTACCATTGAAAAGGAAGGTCTGTTCCTGTCCCGGACGAATCGCCGAAACAGTGACGCCACTCTTTACCATCATACGATATACTTTATAGAGAGCACTCTCCTGAGGTACGGTACTAGGGAATGAATCGGTAAAATCATTTACCAGCTCCTGATGAGAAACCGCTGTCGGCTTCAATTCTTCTACCTGAGTCTGAAGTTCTCCCAGTCTTGTGATCTCTGACTGCATATGATCAATCTTAGTTTCCATGTTGGCAGCGTTCTCCATGTTTTTCTGGAAGATCAAAAAGAAGGAAACTAAAAATAATGCAATACTAAACAAGATGAATAAAAGATTTTTCTGTCCTACTGTCATAATTATTCCTCCTCTCCTGCTGCATCTGAGCCATCATTTGACGTATCATCAGAACCGATCGATGTTGTATCTTTTACAACGCTCTTCTGGATGTTATCAATTGCCTCATTTCGTTCTGTGTTGTCATATGTATAAGTCAATGTGTACTGATACTGTTTTCTTCCGGTCGCTGAGTCGGTTCCAGTAGAAATCTCATTGATCGTTACATTCTCAATACCCTCAACTTCTTTCATCTGCATCTGCAGAGCAGACAGTGAAGAAAGTTTGTCCGCTGTCGTAGCGCTGATCGTAACCTGTGTTTCATCGGACTGAATACTCTGAATACGGAATTTGGTTGGAACAATATCCTCCAACTCTGACACAAACGAATGGAAATAATTGTTATTTGTCGCCATCAGAATGTTCAAAGATTCTGTAACCGCATAGTTGGTTTCCAGCTGCATCAGGTTGTTGTATTCTCCCTGGATCGGAGCCAATGCGTTATATTTAATCTGAACACGTTTCATATTGGTGCTGTCAACCGCCAGACGAAGCAATGATACACCAATCAATACTGCACTGATGATCACAACTCCGACAAAGATCATCGCCGATGTTGCCATACCACCTTTATTGGCTTCACGCATTGCCACTTCTTTTGGCATAAACTTAACCGGATTATATACCGAGCCAAAGCAGTTAATATACTGTAAAATCGCTGAGTCAATTTCAATCTTACGGTTGAACTTAACACCTTCCAGCGTGCTTGGCATCTCGACGGGAATACCAAGTTCATTGGAAAGCAATTCACTAAGTCCTGCTACACTACAGCCCTGTCCGGTACAAAGTACTTTCAAGATTGGTCTTCCTGAATAATGTGAATTGTAATACTCGATAACACGATAAATATTGCTGATCAGGAAGTCACCGTTTTCTGTCACTTCAATACGCTTGTCTAACGCAACATTGTCCGTAGGATTTTCTGAGTTCAAACTAGAAAGAAGAACACGCTGCGATGTCAATACCTCATAAGCACTTTCATAGTCTGGTGTTTTAAAGATTTCTTCTCCGATCATAACATCGGTGAATACACTAACACCATAAGGGATTACTCGCTGCAGATACACTTTCCCACTGTCAATAATATTGACCAGCGTAGAATCACGGTTGATCTGTATCGCCATAACAATACCGTCCTTTACCTGACGGCTCATTGCCTGGAATACAGCGTTTCCGTCTGCCTCTATTGCAACAACGGTGAATCCGGCCGCATTTGCTAATGTATAATAAGAGCGCACCAGTTCTTCCGGTGCTGCAAACACACGTACATCCTGATGTTTTTCCAGATTTTTTGATTTTGCTGCAGATTTTTTTTGTTTCTTTTTCTTATCCTTTGCATCCGTCTCTGGTGCATCTGCCTCGTTCTCTTCCTCTGCTACGGCTTCTGTATCTACTGTATACTCCTTGCCCTGCAGTACATGTGCAAACACATAGCGATCCGGATCTACAGGAAAAAGATCAGGAATCTTCGCCTGAATCAGACCTGCAATCTTATTTTTGGCAACTGCCGGAATGGTAGTCTCACGAGATGCGATTTTAGAAGAAGCAATTGTAAAAATAGCCTCTGTCGTGTGGATTGATTTGTCCTTGCATGCCGATTTGATCCGGCGTCCAAGTTCCACCACATCGCGAACCATACCGTCTTCCACAACCCCTTCCGGTGTAGCAATGCGAACACATCCAAGAATGGTAGGATTATTCTGAGAATTTTCCATATGTACGATATGTGTTGTCTTTTCACCAACTCGTACAACAACAACTTTTTTTGCCATTTCTATTCCTCCTAGTGTCGTTTTGTCTTTATTGCTTTTACAATATTTCACTTTTTGCCTTCAAAACACTCTAAAAGCAACAAAGCTCTTCTACTTTCTTTTAATATAGAATATTACTGATATACCACTGGTATAGATCCGTTCCCCAAAGTGCTGCGATCATAACTCCGGCAGCCAGGTACGGGCCAAATGGAAATTTACCTTTTTTCTTCGTCACCGCCATCCGGATGCACTCAACCACTGCCGCCAGGATCGATCCCACGCCAATCGCAAACAGTCCATGTGCCCAGCCAATGCAAAAGCCACAGCACGCCATCAATTCAACGTCGCCCAGTCCCATACCTCCTTTTCCCGTAACTGTACGAAACAAAAGTGCAAACAACAACAGAAAAAGGCTTGCAACAAAGAAGCCGATCACATAATACAACCATTCACTTCGGTTTCCTATCAAATGAGCCACTCCTACAAGCAGGATAAAAAGATTCAGCTTGGTAGGGATCAACATGGTGCGATGATCAATCACAGCAATCACCACTAATGCTGATGCCATAAGACAGTAACAAATACTATTAAAATTCATGCCGTTGATCCAGAAGATCAAAAGATACAGTACTCCATTTGCTAATTCCACGATCGGATACTGTGCTGAAATCTTACTGCCACAATAACGACATTTTCCTTTTAGAAACAACCAGCTAAAGAGGGGAAATAAATCGTACCACTTTAGCTGGTGTCCACAATTCATGCAATGAGAACCCACTGTAACAATGCTCTCATCCTCAGGTATTCTTAAAATACATACATTGAGAAAGCTTCCGATCACAATGCCGTATAAAAAGATGATGATGGTAAGGATTATGTAAAACATATCTGTCATAGTGAGTTCTCCGAAAAATCAATATTAGTTAGTTACACAAGCAAGTTTTCCATCATCTGCTGGTGTTGTGGAAAGATCAGAATCACTATACGCTGAAATTCCAGTTACAGCACTGTCAAACGTTGCTGGCTCTGTACCATCCTTTTGTGTTGCATATACAACGATACGGTTATTTGCCGGATCAAACTTACCAACAATTGTGCCGCCTTTTAATTTTGTACAAGACATAACTTTTTTACCAGCGCCGATCACATTGCTTACTTCTGTAGCAACGGAAGTACTAATTGTAGATGCACCTGCTGTAGCTGCAATAGCACCGCTTGCATCAATTGTGATCGAACCAGCCTCGCTAGCCTGCGTTGTAGCTACTGCAGAGGATAATGCAGAACTAATTGTACCAAGTAACTGAGCATCTTTTGCTTCTCTTGAACGGTTCAAATATGGAAGAACAGCCAATGCTACTACACCAATTAAGATTGCCATGATGGCGATTACGATAATCAACTCTACAAGGGAAAAACCTTCGCGACTACCGCTTAAATACTTCTGAAGTTTTGTTTTCATAATAATTCTCTCCTTTAAAATTGAATTTAGATTTTTGCCTGTCGGCAAGTCTATAACAACATAGACTTTGCTGATCCCATCATCTAAGATCAACTGTTGTTGTTATTATACATTACTTTTCGGCAGATTTCAACAAAAAGTTTATAGTTTGTTTAGTTTTTTGTACTTTTTTCTAAAATAATACTTGCTTAGGCATTTCCTGCATTCTGATAAATGGCAAGCATTGGCATCATAACAGCTCCAAGGATACCACCAACAAGCACGGCAAGAAGAATAATGATCATCGGTTCCATTGCTGTCGTCAGATTGCGGGTCGCCTCTTCTACTTCATCCTCATAAAACTCAGCGACTTTATCCAGCATCGATTCCGTTGTACCGGTATCCTCACCAATCTTCAGCATATGTGTCAGCATCGGTGGAAAGATACCGGATGCTTCCAGTGGCTCTGACATCGGAATACCCTGCATAACTTCTTCGCGGCATCCACGCACCGCCTTCCGGATCACACGGTTTGCAAGAACGTCGG
Organism: uncultured Eubacterium sp.; assembly: GCA_934316925.1. Classification (GTDB taxonomy): domain Bacteria; phylum Bacillota; class Clostridia; order Lachnospirales; family Lachnospiraceae; genus Eubacterium_F. The sequence goes on along the minus strand of CAKREC010000009.1, from coordinate 29,062 downwards.
CTACAATATCCAAAGCATCCACAACCGGCACACCGGACATAACAAGTGTCGACATCGTAAGTGAAAATTTTGCTGCTGCATTTTTGACCGCTAATGTTTTAAATAGTGGCAGATGCAAAGACATCTGACTCGTGATCTGTTTTCCTGTCTCTGTACTTTTTCCGATCAGGATGAATGCCACAATGGCAACAAGTACCGATACCACAACCAGCAGATTTCCCGTAATAAAATTACTAATGCGCATAACCAGTTTGGTCAACGCTGGCAATTCAGCCCCCATCTCATCAAACGTTTCCACAAAGTTCGGAATAACCGTCGTCATCAGGATCATAACAACGCCGATCGCCACGACCAATACCACGATCGGGTAGATCATCGCGGAACGGATCATAGAAGTCAGCTTCAAGTCCTTTTCAAACTGGGCCGTGATACGTTCAAACGCAATGTCCAGATTACCGGTTGCTTCACCGGCAGCCACCATGTGGATCAACAGTTCTGGAAACACATTGCCTTCTGCGGTCAAAGCGGAAGCAAGGGAGTCACCTTTTTCCACACTACCAAGTACGTTGTGGATCGAGCGGCGGAGATTTTTGTTTTCCGTCTGGGCTTCTACCATGCGAAGTCCGTCAATAACTGATACGCCCGCGTGCAGAATACTGTGAAACTGTTTACAAAATACGGTAATGTCTTTTTTCTTAACACCTGAACCAATCTGAATATTCCAAGGAGAATCTTCCAAAGAAGCTGCTTCCCGGATACTCATAACGATAGAACCCTCGGCCTGAAGTCTTGCAAGTGCATTTTCCTGTGTTGTCGCTTCTATCGTTCCTTTTTTTTCCTTACCGAACTTGTCGGTAACGACATACTTAAAATTTGCCATAAGTTCCTCCTTATATGATATTCAATCGTTTTTTGAATCCGGTCTTGTCCTGTGCATAGGAAAGTGCATCTTCCTGACTGACCTTTCGCTGCAGATATAAGTTGTATAAAGCATCATCCATCGTAACCATGCCGGCCGCCTTGCTTGTCTGAATGATCGACGGAATCTGTTCCAGTTTCTGCTCACGGATCAGATTGCGGATCGCATTGTTTGGATACATGCATTCAAACGCTGCAACACGACCTTTGCCATCCAGCGTAGGAAGCAGCTGCTGGGAAATAACTGCCTCAAGCAATGTTGCCAGCTGGATTCGGATCTGTCCCTGCTGATGTGTCGGGAATACATCCACGATACGTTCGATCGTAGGTACCGCACCAATGGTATGCAAAGTAGAAAATACGAGGTGGCCAGTTTCAGCTGCGGTAACGGCAGTAGAGATCGTCTCCAGGTCACGCATCTCTCCGACGAGAATAACATCCGGGTCTTCACGAAGTGCTGCTCGAAGTGCATGAGCATAAGAACCGGTATCCATTCCAATCTCTCGCTGATTCACAACGGATTTTGCATGAGTATGTAAATACTCGATCGGGTCTTCCAACGTAATAATATGCTTTTTATATGTCTGATTGATAATATTGATCATCGAAGCCAGCGTAGTAGATTTACCACTACCGGTAGGTCCTGTAACCAATACCAGACCTCGTCTTTTGGTCGTAAGTTCGATCATGCTTTCCGTCAGTCCCAGTTGCTCCGGCGCCGGAATCTCGGTGTTGATCAAACGGATAACGATCGACACAAATCCTCTTTGCTTAAATGTGTTGACACGGAATCGGCCAAGCCCTTCCATCGTATGAGAGAAATCGGCCTCACCCAGTTCATTGAATTCCTTGATGAGTCGCTTGGGAATCATCTGAAGAACCAGATCTTTGGCATCATTTGGCGTGACGATCGTGTCCGTCAACACTCTCAATTCACCGTGAATACGACATTTTGGCGGGATGCCAACGGAAATATGTAAATCCGAGGCACCAACTTGTCTGGCTTTTGCCAGCAGTTCATTAATGTTCATAATACTTACCCCTTTTATGTTATGTAATTTTATTCAGCAGCAATACGTTCCACTTCAGAAATGGATGTAATGCCTTGAAGTGCTAGTTTCGCTGCGCCGTTTCGAAGAGTTGTCATTCCCTCTTTCAGCGCCACATTCTGGATCTCCTCGGCACCGCCTCCTGCTGAGACAATGCGTCGGATCGGCGGTGTAACCGTCATGATCTCATATACACCGATACGTCCACGATAACCGGTACCATTGCAATATGCACATGTCGTACCGCCCGGCTCATAGATCGTCGCTGTTCCTTCTCCCTTTAAACGAAGGCGTTGGCGATCCATCTCGTTCAATTCGTGTCCTACTTTACATTTTGGACAAAGTCTGCGAACCAGTCGCTGGGCAATAATACCAACAACCGAATCCGCGATCAGATATGGCTCTACCCCCATATCTTCCATACGGGTGATCGTGCTTGCCGCACTGTTCGTATGCAGTGTACTAACTACTAAATGTCCGGTAATCGCAGCTTTAACCGCAATTCCGGCAGTTTCTTCATCTCGGATCTCTCCGATCATGATAATATCCGGATCCTGACGCAGGATAGAACGAAGTGCAGAAGCAAATGTCAGTCCTGCCTTTTCATTTACCTGTACCTGATTGATACCATCTACATCCGCCTCGACCGGATCTTCTACGGTGATGATATTTACATCTCCGCCATTCAACTCATTCAGCACGGTATATAGTGTGGTTGACTTACCACTACCAGTCGGTCCCGTAACCAAAATGATTCCATGTGGGTGTCGAACCAGTTCATCAAAACGTGCCAGTTCTTTTTCCGGGAATCCCAGTTCTTTTTTGTCTTTGGTCAGTGCCTGCTTGGATGCCAGTCGCATAACGACTTTCTCCCCATATACCGTCGGAAGACTGGATACACGGATATCATATTCAACTCTTCCGAATACCTGTGTCATACGACCATCCTGTGGTGCTCGCTTCTCCGCAATATCCATACCGGATATGATCTTGATACGGGCAATGATCGCATTTTGCAATTCTTTGTCATAACGCATCATCTCCTGCATCGCACCGTCAATACGGAAACGGACACGGACACTATTTTCCATCGACTCAATATGTATATCGCTGGCACGCTCATTAACCGCCTGCTCAACGATCTTGTTTACCAGTACAACGATCGGCGCATCATCGACATCGGAACGATCTTCTTCATGACCTTTGTTTCTGGTCGCCTGCTGTTCACGACGCTCTTTCGTATAAGCGTCTGCCATCTTGGCTGCCTGTTCATTTCCATAGTATCGTTCAATACCAAACTGTACATCCGACATACTGGCAACCATCGGCTCGATCTGCATGTTTGTGACGATCGAAATATCATCTACCGCAATAATATCCAGCGGATCCGCCATCGCAACCCGGAGTATATTCGGATTTTCTTCGTCTACCTCAAATGGAAGAACATTGTGCTTGCGAACCAGATTTTCCGGTATCAGGTTGATAACTTCCTGCGCCAGTTTTGCCTCTCGAATATGCGCGATCGGGAAGCCCATCTGCTGATGCAAAGCTTCAATGATCTCGTCTTCTGTTGTGTAACCAAGTTCAATCAGTGTCTCCCCTAGACGGAGTTTTAACTCTTTTTGTTTTGCAAGTCCATCACCAAGTTGTTCAATGGTAATGACACCGGCGTCAACCAGCATATCTCCTAATCTTTTTCTTCGAACTGCCATATCCCTTAATCTCCTATATATCTGTATTATTTATTGTCTTTCTTTTTCCGGAGAAAGATGCCTGCAGCGATACCAAGAGCAACCACTGCCGTATATAATACCAATTTTACTCCATACTGAAAAAATGCCTGTGCTAATACCATAATAAATTCCTCCAATTCTCAAGAATCTTTCTAAACTTAACGACGATTGGCCAATTCCTTGGTAATGTCTTCCCATGTAAGACCACATTCTGCCATAAGTACCATCATATGATACAAAAAATCAGCGATTTCGTATTTTAATTCTTCTGCATCCGGATTTTTTGCTGCAATGATAATCTCCGATGCTTCTTCTCCACATTTTTTTAAGATCTTATCAATTCCCTTGGTAAACAGGTAATTGGTGTAAGAACCTTCTTTTGGATGTGCTTTTCTCTCGGTGATCGTAGCAAAATCTTCTTCCAGGATCGTCAATGGATTTGTATCAATGTAATCTTTCTTAGCCAGTTCTTTGAAGAAACAGCTGTATTCACCGGTATGACAAGCTGCTCCGATCTGATGAACTTTCGCTAAGATCGTGTCATTGTCACAGTCCAGTCTCAATTCTTTTACATACTGATAGTGACCGGAAGTGTCGCCTTTGCACCAGAGTTCCTGACGGCTCCGGCTATAATATGTCATCTTGCCGGTCGCCAAGGTCATCTCGTAAGACTCCTTGTTCATATAAGCCAGCATCAGCACCTGATTGGTACGGTAATCCTGAACCACACAAGGAACCAATCCATGTGCATCGGTCTTAAACTCATCAAATGACAAAGAGGATGTAAAGGTATTCATCGGAATCCCTGCCTCTGCCATATTATTCTTTACTTTAAATAAGTCTTTATTCTCAAAATAATTGGTAGCAACACCTTCTACCGACTGTGTGTTCAAAAGATCCTGCAGATCATTGCGTAACAGGCTGTCCCGGATGATCACCTGCTTGCCACAAGCTAAAATCTTTTTGTCCAGCAGTTCGCCAGCATGAACGTGCTTTAACAAAAGAGCGTCTACCGGAAAATGGATCCGTTCGAATGGCAATTCTTCATCCACTTCGATCATGATCTTGTCGCTGCCAAATCGGCCAACCGACTCCTTGATCACACTCTCGTCCGGACAGATCTCATATTTGATCACAACTTTATCCGCTCCGGTATAAAATGCTTTTTTTACATCTTCAAAACGACCGGTATACATTCCCACCATAAAGGGAATATCGATCAATTTGTCAATCTTTTTTAATGTAGCGAGAAATTCTTCACGCTCTGATTCAATCTTTGAATAATTATAAAGAAACAGCTCATCAGCTCCTGCAAAGCAATACTCTTCTGCCAGCTTTACAATGTTGGCTGCGGTTTCATTTTCTCCATTGATATATGGAATAATCTTCTTATATGACACGATGTCTTCCTCCTTTGTTTATAATACGCCTTTGGTCGACAGCACACCTTCAATGCGACCATCCATCTGCGAAGCCATATCCATCGCTTTGGCAACTGCCTTAAACATAGCCTCTACTACATGATGCGTATTCTCGCCTGCCAGCTGTCGGATATGCAGATTCATATCTGCTCCACTGGCTAGACCCATAAAAAATTCTCTGACGACTTCTGTCTCCATCGTCCCCAATCTCTCCGCTTTTAAATCTGCTTCAAAATCAAAATATGTGCGCCCCGAAAAATCCATAGAAGATAGTACAAGGGCGTCATCCATAGGCAAAATAAAATATCCAAATCTGGCAATCCCCGCTTTGTCGCCCAAAGCTTCTGCGAATGCCTGTCCCAAAACAATACCGGTGTCTTCTACCGTATGGTGGGCGTCTACATGCGTATCTCCTGTCACTTCAATATGCAAGTCAAAAAGACCATGTCTGGCAAATCCTTCCATCATATGGTCAAAAAATCCAATACCGGTATGAATGTCGTACTTTCCGGTACCATCAATATTCAATTCCACCATAATCTGAGTCTCTCTGGTGTTTCGTTCAATTTTAGCTATGCGACTCATGAGCCTTCCTCCTACACGCACTTAGACATTTTTATAATATTATAACGGTTTGTTCATAAAAATGCAAGATATTATCTTAATGACTCCGTTTCCAGCTTTCATAGAGATCCGGACGTCTTTCTTCTGTGCGCAGTTCTGACTGTTCCTGACGCCATTTTTCAATCTTTTCATGATGACCGCTCAACAATACATCCGGCACTTTTCTTCCCAAGATCTCCGGCGGTCTTGTATACTGCGGATACTCTAAAAGACCATTGGAAAAGCTTTCTGTCTCTGCCGAAGTTTCATTATTCAGCACTCCCGGAACCAGTCTGGCGATTGCATCCATCATGACCATTGCCGGAAGTTCGCCACCAGTAAGCACATAGTCTCCGATTGACACATAGTCGGTAACAATCTCTTCCAATACACGTTCATCAATGCCTTCATAATGGCCACACAAAAAAACAAGTGTCTCTTCTGAAGAGAATTCCTGTGCCATCTTCTGTGTAAACGTAGGTCCCTGCGGGGTCAGATAGATCACAGCCGGGCGATACCCGACTTCGCTGCAGATCTCTTCATAGCAACGATATACCGGCTCAGCCTCCATAACCATACCTGCTCCACCACCATACGGATAATCATCTACTTTGTTGTGTTTATCAAGTGTGTAGTCGCGAATATTTTTTGTTCTTAATTCAATCAGACCTTTTTCCATCGCACGTCCCATAATGCTCGTATTCATACCCTGTTCGATCATCTCCGGAAAAAGCGTCATCACATAATATATCATAAATCCATAAGACCTTTCATCACATGTGCTCTGACAATGCCTGCATCTGTGTCAACTTTTTTGATGCAATCAGGAATCGAAGGAAATAAAACCTCAGTGCCATCCTTCGTGTCAATAACGAATACATCATTGGCTCCCGTTTCCATCACATCGCGGATCACACCAATTTCTTCTTCACTGTCATCATCGATCACTTTTGCGCCGATAACGTCATACAGATAGTATTCGCCTTCTGCCAATGGTACTGCATTTTCTCGTGTTACCATCAGATCACATTTGCGAAATGTCTCAACTTCGTTAATATCATTAAACTCTTTGAATTTAACGATCACTATATTCTTAAAAAACTTCACATGTTCTACATGCAAAGTCAAGTTTCCCTGTTTGGTTACCAGAATTACTTCATCACATTTTTTGAATCGTTTTGGGTCCTCTGTCGTAGGAAATACTTTTACTTCCCCTCGAAGGCCATGAGTTGTTGTAACAACTCCAATTCTAAGCATATCATCCATAATCTTGCCTTTCTAAAATTCAAAAAAGTCCATAGCAAAGCAAGCTTTGCCTATGAACTTTTCTTCATTACTGAATATCAACCAATATTTTTTTGTCTCCTTTGGAACCGGCAGCGCGGACTACCGTACGGATTGCTTTTGCAATACGTCCCTGTTTTCCGATCACTTTTCCCATATCCTCAGGAGCAACTGTTAAATTGAGAACAATCTGGTTTTCGTCTTCGGTTTCTGTAACCACAACTTCTGCCGGATTGTCTACGAGTGCACTTGCAATCACTTCAACTAATTCTTTCATACAAGCCTCCTATCTTGTGAGGAATCCATGTTCCTTACTTTTCAATGCCTGCCTGTTTGAATAAGCGTGCAACAACATCTGTTGGCTGAGCGCCATTGGACAACCAAGTTTTAGCTGCCTCTTCATCGATTTTTACTACGCATGGTTCCTGATTTGGGTCATAAGTACCGATCTCAGCGATGTTTTTTCCATCACGTGGGGATCTCTCATCAGCAACAACGATTCTATAAAATGGGGACTTTTTCTGACCTAATCTTTTCAATCTGATTTTTACTGCCATGTCTTTCACCTCCTTTGAATATTCTAAAATTTATCAAAAAAGCGTTTACATTCCAAATCCGCCAAATGGGAACTTGAAACCGCCTTTTTTTCTACCTTTGCCAGACATCATACCCGACATCTGTTTCATCATCTTCCGACTCTGTTCAAACTGTTTCATAAGCCGGTTGACTTGACTGATATCCACTCCTGCGCCAGCCGCAATGCGACGTTTGCGGGAAGGATTGATGATCGAAGGGTTGGTTCTCTCTTCCAGTGTCATCGAATAAATAATAGCTTCTGTGCCTTTCAGGGCATCGTCATCGATCTCAAGATCGGCCGGCAATCCCATACCGGGAAGCATGCTCAAAATACTGGAAAGACCGCCCATCTTCTTCATCTGCTGCATCTGATCCAGAAAATCATTGAAATCAAATTCTGCTTTCTTGATCTTCCTTGCCATCTCTACGGCTTTCTCTTCATCAATCTCAGCTTCCGCTTTTTCGATCAATGTAAGCACATCACCCATGCCAAGAATACGCGACGCCATACGATCCGGATAGAACTGTTCGAGATCTGACAGTTTCTCACCCATACCTACATAGTAGATCGGTCTGCCTGTAACTGCCCGGATTGAAAGTGCTGCACCACCTCGCGTATCACCATCTAATTTGGTAAGGATCACTCCGTCGATCGTAAGTTTTTCATTGAATGAAGATGCTACATTCACCGCATCCTGACCTGTCATGGAGTCAACTACCAAAATCGTCTTGTGTACCGTGACTTCTTCTTTGATGCGGGACAGTTCTTCCATCATGTCTTCATCCACATGAAGACGGCCGGCGGTATCCAGGATCACCAGATTGTTGCCATTGGCTTTCGCGTGTTCAATACCCGCTCTGGCGATATCCACAGGACTATGGTTCGTTCCCATCGAGAATACCGGAACTCCCTGCTTGTCACCATTGATCTGCAGCTGTTCGATCGCTGCCGGGCGATACACATCGCAGGCAACCAGTAATGGCTTTCTTCCTTTCGCCTTAAACTTGCCGGCAAGCTTCGCTGTCGTCGTCGTCTTACCTGCACCCTGAAGACCACACATCATAAGAACCGTGATCTCATTGCCGGGAAGAAGTTCTAACTCCGTCGTCGTCTCGCCCATCAGCTTGACCATTTCTTCATTTACATACTTGATGACCGTCTGTCCCGGTGTAAGGCTGTTCAGAACATCTTCGCCTACTGCTCGTTCCTGCACTGCTTTTACGAACTGCTTAACAACCTTGAAGTTAACATCGGCCTCAAGCAAAGCCATCTTAACCTCACGAAGAGCTGCCTTGACATCATCCTCTGTAAGTCGTCCTTTGCTTCTCAGGTTTTTAAAAACACTTTGTAATTTTGCTGATAAATTATCAAAAGCCATAAGACAACTCCTCTCTATATCATGTCATAAATCTCTTCTGCCAGGCAATGTATGGATCTGGCCGGCTCCGGTGCCAGCTGACTGTCTGCGATCCCTTCAATCTCCCGCAACCGCTCTCTGGTCTGCTGAAACTTATACACCAGCTGTAACTTCTCTTCGTAATCACGCAACCGGATACGGCAACGGCGGATCACATCATACACGCCCTGTCTGGTAATATCCCGGCTGCTGGCAATCTCGCCCAGTGACAAGTTGTTCCATATATAGTCTTCAAATATCTGGCGATGATTTTCTTTTAATAAAGCACCATAGAAATCATACAAATAGGATAATTCTACGATCTCGTCCGGTTCTGAAAAAGATTTTAATTTTTCGTCTTTCACACAAAACACCACCTGTAAAGTTTTTTTCTTTACAGGTGGTAGTATACATGAGTCTTTTGAGAAAGTCAATCCTTTTTTTGCAATTCTTCCAAAGTTCCTTGGAAGTTCAGCGCCTGACACAACCGCATATAAGAATCCTTATTCTTTTTCTGCCCCTGCTTTTCTTTTCTGACCGCACGTATCAAAAGATTCTTTGGCGTATCTTCCATATCGATAAATTCCAAAAGCTGTACATCATACCCTTTTTGTTCCAAGATATTGGCACGCAATCCATCCGTCAAAAGAGCCGATATCCGTTCTTTTAAAATTCCATATTTTAAAACCGGTTCCAGCAATTCATTATGGATCTGCTGATTCATCTCATGCTGGCAGCACGGCACCGACAAGATCACTTTAGCGCCCCATCGGATCGCTTTATCCAGTGCAAAATCCGTAGCTGTATCGCAGGCATGCAGGGTCACAACCATATCCACCTGATCCACACCTTCATAGGAACTAATGTCTCCCTCTAAGAATTTCAATTCCTTGTATCCATATTTTTCTGCCAGCTGATTGCAGTGCCGGATCACATCGCTTTTCAGATCCAGACCGATCATGCGGACATGATACTGTTTTAAAATCTTTAAATAATAATACATGGCAAATGTAAGATAGGATTTGCCACATCCAAAATCCAGGATCGTGATCTCCCGGTCTTTAGGAAGCGCCGGCAGGACATCCTCAACGAACTCCAAAAACCGATTGATCTGTTTCCATTTTTTTGTCTTTTTCGGAATAATATTTCCATCTTTCGTCTGGACACCCAGATCGATCAAAAAAGGAACTGCCTCATGCTCCGGCAAAATATATTTTTTCTTTCGGTTGTGCGACAACTCAATCTTTTTAAATCCCTGTGCTGGTCTTCTCTTGATATTTGATTTTCCTTTTTTACTGACCAACACGGAATAATTGTAGGTATCGGTAAAAAGATCCAGTTGTTTGTAGTCGCCCGGCAAATGTCCCAGAATTTTCCGAATTGCTTCTTCTTTCGCATAATTATAATGAAATGCCTGATTATTTTTATGCTCTTCAAACTGAAATTTGATCTCGCCTGCCTGTTCAAATGGACGTATAATGATCTTTGCCGGCAGATCTGCCTTTCTTTTATTACTGACAACCACTTTTAGCAGATGTTCCGACAAACATTTCTGCAATAACTCTGTGACCTGTTCCATCGTTCTTCCTTCCTTAGGTAATCATCCATCATGCCATAACCAAAAAAGGCGCATCTACCGACGCACCTTTTTATATCTTATCTTTGTTATACCGGATAAACCTGATTTTCTTTGTCTGCTAATGTAGCATCCACCTTTGTCTTCTGTGCCTCACGGTATTTAAAGAAGTCCGTTGCTACCTGTGGGAACAATGCATAAGAAAGTACATCCTCATCCTGCTGTTTCCACTGTGACATCTCAGCCTCAATCTTCTCTAACTGTGGCTCAATAAGATCTGCTGGACGACATGTGATCGGTTTGGTGTCGCCGATACATTTTTTCTGAACCTCTGGATTGAAAGGTTTCACGGTCTGTCCAAATTCACCAGAAAGAAGTTTCTTGGATTCTTTCGTAACCATCTTATAACGTTCACCGGAAACTACATTCAATACTGCCTGTGTTCCTACAATCTGTGATGATGGTGTAACCAATGGTGGTTCACCAAAATCTTTACGTACACGAGGTACTTCTTCTAACACCTGTTCATACTTGTCTTCCTGACCCATCTCTTTCAACTGGGAAACCAGGTTTGAAAGCATACCACCAGGTACCTGATACATCAATGTCTTGATATTTACACCAAGCACTTTGGTATTCATAAGGCCACTTTCCAAAGCTTCTTCACGCATTGGGCGGAAGTACTCTGCGATCTCAGCCAAAAGGTTCTGATCCAGACCGGTATCATATGGGGTACCGCGGAATGTCTCAACCATAACTTCTGTAGCCGGCTGGCTGGTACCAAGTGCAAATGGGCTCATCGCCGTATCAATAATATCGCATCCAGCTTCTACTGCTTTTAAATAAGTCATAGAAGCCACACCAGAAGTATAATGTGTATGAAGATCGATCGGAATTGAAACTGAATCTTTTAATGTTGATACCAGTTCCGTTGCCTGATATGGGGTCAACAGACCTGCCATATCTTTGATACAAAGTGATTTTGCACCCATATCTTCAATTCTTTTTGCAATATCTTTCCAGTAATCCATCGTGTAAGCGTCACCCAATGTATAAGAAAGTGCTACCTGGGCATGACCATTTTCACGGTTTGCTGCATCAACTGCAGTCTTTAAGTTACGGATATCATTCAAGCAGTCAAAAATACGAATGATGTCAATTCCGTTTGCAATGGATTTCTGTACAAAGTACTCTACTACATCATCTGCATAGTGGTTATATCCAAGGATATTCTGACCACGGAAAAGCATCTGCAGTTTTGTGTTTTTAAATCCGTCACGAAGTTTACGAAGTCTCTCCCATGGATCCTCTTTCAAGAAACGAAGAGACGCATCAAAAGTGGCACCGCCCCAGCACTCTACGGCATGGTAACCAACTTTATCCATTTTATCAACAATCGGCAACATCTGCTCTGTTGTCATACGAGTAGCAATCAAAGACTGGTGAGCATCACGAAGGATCGTCTCGGTAATCTTGATTGGCTTTTTTGCTTCTGCCATATTTTTTTCCTCCTAGAAAATATTAAACTCCAAATATCGCCATAAACACACCGGCTGCAACTGCCGTACCGATGACTCCCGCAACATTTGGTCCCATTGCATGCATCAACAGGAAGTTTGTAGGATCTGCTTCAGAACCTACCTTCTGAGAAACTCTGGCCGCCATAGGAACCGCCGATACACCGGCCGAGCCGATCAACGGATTTACCTTGCCTTTGGTAGCCCAGCACATCAGTTTACCAAACAGGACACCCGCTGCCGTACCTACCGCAAAGGCAACCAGACCAAGTACTACGATCTTCAATGTGGTTGGAACTAAGAAGTTCGCTCCACTAGTCTTGGCTCCTACGGATGTACCAAGAAGAATAACTACGATATACATCAAAGCATTGGATGCTGTCTCTGTCAGCTGATTAACAACACCACACTCTTTAAACAAGTTTCCAAGCATCAGCATACCAACCAATGGCGCTGTGCTAGGCAGGATCAGACAAACAATCGTCGTAACAACGATCGGGAACAGGATCCGCTCTAATTTGGAAACAGGTCTGAGCTGTTCCATTCTAACTTCCCGCTCTTTCTTCGTTGTCAAAAGTTTCATGATCGGTGGCTGAATAATCGGAACCAGTGACATGTAGGAATATGCCGCAACGGCAATCGGTCCCATAAGGTCTTTCTGTCCCAATTTACCTGCAAGGAAAATGGAGGTAGGACCATCGGCACCACCAATGATCGAAATTGCTGCCGCCGCTTTCCCGTTGAATCCCATCAGAATTGCAAGCAGGTACGCACTGAAAATACCAAACTGTGCCGCTGCGCCAAGCAGAAAGCTCTTCGGATTCGCGATCAGCGGAGCAAAGTCTGTCATCGCACCTACTCCAAGGAAAATCAAGGAAGGCAGGATACTCCACTCATCCAGTTTGAAGAAGTAGCTCAATAAACCTCCTTCTTCCATAATGTCAGGATAAATATTAACCAACAGCATGCCGAATGCGATCGGTACTAACAACAATGGCTCGTAACCTTTTTTGATCGCAAGGTATAAAAACAAAAATGCGATCAGGATCATGACATAACTGCGCCAATCCATAGAACCATTGAAAAATGCTGTCTGGTCAATAAGATTTTGTAATACTTCCATCTTAATACCTCCAGTTTTGTATTAGTAAAATTAGTTCATAGTAGCTAATACTGCACCGGATTCTACCATATCACCTGTAGCCACGTTGATGCTTGCCACTGTACCGTCCTGAGGAGCTACAACTTCATTTTCCATCTTCATAGCCTCTAACAGAAGGATCACTTCACCTTTCTTCACTGCCTGGCCAACAGAAGCTTTCACGCCAAGGATCTTTCCTGGCATAGGAGCTGTAACTTCAACCGATCCAGCACTTGCTGGTGCTGCTGGTGCTGCTTTTGCCGCTGGTGCTGGAGCAGGGGCTGCTGCTTTTGCCACTGGTGCTGCCGGTGTTGCTGGAGCTGCTGCTCCGCTTCCTTCTTCTACCGTAACATCATATACGGTGCCATTTACTGTAATTGTATAATTTTTCATGAATATATCCTCCTTCATGCTACATTGTGCGTTTTTTAATTGAACGAATAACCAAACCATCCGCAGATACAGGGGTGCCTGTCTCTGCACTCATATATGCTGCAACAGCTGCCGCGATCGCAGCAACAACCTGACTCTGATCAGTCTCATGCGCTTGAACCGGAGCTGGTGCTGCCGGCTGAGCCGGTGCCGGAGCTGCCGGCTTTGTATCTTCTTTCTTACTCTTGTCAAACAGCTTTGGGATCACACCAAACAAAGAAATGAGAAAAGAGATCAGAATCAATACAGCGAATACTGTACCCATACCAAGGCATGTATTAACAAGTGCCTGCGGAATCGTGGTGATTTCTTCTGCTACTGCTGTCAATACCATATTCTCACCTCATTCCAAACATCTGTAATGCATAGATCAAGTGCTTGCGTACAGACTCGCCAGGGATCACATTGTCCACATAGCCGCGTCTTGCCGCTGCATCTGCGCCTGCCTGAAGAGCGTCAAACTCTTTTGCTTTTTCTTCCAGTGCTTCTTTGGAATTTTCTGCACCAGCAATCTCATCCTGACACATAACCTGAGCAGCCACGGTAGCATCCATAACACCAACATGTGCTTTATCGAGTGCCAATACCAGATCTGCTCCAATATGTTTTGAGTTCATGGAAACATAGGCGCTTCCATAAGCCTCTCCCGTGATCACGTTGATACGAGGTACATCTGCGCTTGCAAATGCATATGTCATGTCCGCTACTGCTTGAGCGATCGTCTTTTCTTCTTCCATCGAGGAAGCATACTCTTTCGCGTTGGTCAGTGTAATGATCGGAAGATCAAAGGAATCGCAGAAGTAAATAAACTGCTCTGCTTTCTTACAGCCATCGGTAGAAAGAACCGCGTCTTTGCTGTTGGCTATCGCACCAACGGTAACGCCGGCGATCTTCATCAAACCAACGATCATCTCGGATCCAAATTCCGCTTTTAACTCAACGAATTGCGTGTCATCCGCAATCTGTGTCAATGCCTCTTTCGCATCGGTTGCATATCCATCAAATCCAGTCAGAACCCGGTTCAGATCATCCGTAGGTTCTTCGGTGCTTCCTGCACCAGCGTTGGCCGGAAGGATCTCGATCAACTCACGGATCTTCTCGAACACATCTGCTTCGGTATCACATACGATATCTACATTTCCCGAAGCTGCCTGGAATGGCGCTGCGCTGGTATCACACTTCTCTGTGCGGTTGCCAAGGATCGCATTTGGGGAATTCACAAACAGCTGGCTGTCTGCGGACATCAAGGTAATATCACTTAACTTTGCTGCGATGGCAACACCGCCACCACATGATCCTAAAACAGCACTGATCTGTGGGATCACACCGGATGCTTTTACTTTCGCCATATAGATATCACCAAATCCGGCTAATGCATCCATCGCCTCCTGAACACGAATACCGGCACAATCAATCAATTCAATGACTGGTGCTCCGGCTTTCAATGCCATGTCATACAAAGCTGCAATCTTCTTTGCATGCATCTCACCAATGGAACCACTCATCGCGGTCACATCCTGGCTGTAGATATAAACCAGATTGGAATCTACGATACCGTAACCGGTAATAACACCATCGGCTGGCACTGCTTTTTCCTGCATGTTGAAGTCGGTATTTCTTTTGGTAATCATACCGCCGATTTCAACAAAACTGTTGGCGTCAACAACAGCTTCAATGCGCTGTAATGCTGACATTTTTGTTGAGTTACTCATTTGCAGTCCTCCACTTTCTTATTGATAATTTTTGTATAAATCAAATCTAATCCAATGTAATTGTAACGCTTTTATATTACTTTATCAACCTCAAATCTATAATTTTTTTATAAAAAATCATAGTATCGTTTTTCCTTTCATATATTACTGCAACAGGTAGAAAAAAAAGGGGAATCTCATGAATTCCTGATCACTTGCTACTTTATTTTTTCTTATTATTTTATCTGGTATTTTAATATTATCAATAAAAAGGATCCCCGAATCCGATCTCCCACAGGGGAATTATCCGGAAAGCAATATTTCCATCGAATCAGTTGTGTCAAAACCCGCAATTTCACTCCACGCTTCCTATGCTGCACTGGTAGATCCACAAGCCGGACGCCTGCTATACGGGAAAGCTTCTGACCAAAAAGTTCCTATGGCAAGCACCACAAAGATCATGACGCTGTTGATCGCATTGGAACATGGCGACTTTGATAAGCCGGTATCGGTAAGCAAATATGCCGCCTCCATGCCGAAAGTCCACTTGGGAATGACCACCAGTGACCAGTTTCTGTTAAAGGATCTGTTGTACTCTCTCATGCTTGAATCGCACAATGACAGTGCTGTCGCAATTGCGGAACATGTAGCCGGATCGGTAGAAAATTTTGCCCGGCTTATGAATGAGAAAGCAAAATCTCTTCATATGAATTCAACCAACTTTGTCACGCCAAATGGACTGGACGATGATGACCACTATTCCACGGCTTATGACATGTGTCTGCTTGCCGGGGCTGCACTGGCAGATCCGAATGCCATGGAGATCATCCAGACAAAACAATATGCTTTTTCCAACGTTGCCGGTTCCCGTTCTTTTACCGTTCATAATAAAGA
The DNA here is from genome assembly GCA_934316925.1 of uncultured Eubacterium sp. GTDB lineage: Bacteria > Bacillota > Clostridia > Lachnospirales > Lachnospiraceae > Eubacterium_F. Next base: position 12,830 of record CAKREC010000009.1, on the reverse strand, counting down.
TGCCTTTCTTTCCTATTACGATGGTGCTCTTGGAATGAAAACCGGATTTACCGGTAAGGCAGGATATTGTTTTGTAGGCGCAGCCAACCGGAATAACCGTCTTCTCACAACCTGCGTTCTTGCGTGCGGATGGCCTCCCAACAAATCCTGGAAATGGAGCGACACCTCAACGCTTATGAATTTTGGCTTTGATCATTATGAAGAAAAAGAACTTCCCCTGCAGGATCTGTCACAATGTATCATACCGGTTTATCACGGCACACAGCCAACCGTCTCCTGTTTTGCAAAAGCACCTGTTTCTTCTTTAATCAGTAATTATGACTCCATCCGGGTATCCTATGATATTCCAAAGATTCTTGAAGCTCCAATCGAGCCATCGGTACCGATTGGAAGCATTTCCTACTATATAAATGATAAATTATTTCAGACTTTAAAGATTTTTCCTACACAAAGGATTGAAAAATCTACAATTTCTGATACAATAGGTATGGTTCTTCAATTTTGGATGAAGCCCTTTTGATCGTTGAGAATATTTATTCAATTTTTTTAAAAAAAGTACTTTACATTCAAAATAGAAAGTGCTATGATGAATTTAGTTTTTCAAGAACAAAGGTGTTCTCATTCGTGAGGACACCTTTTTCTTTTTACAACAATAATGGTGATGCCGCATTTGCGGCGGAATGGAGGAAAAAATGCAAAAAAATGTTATTGAAGATGTTTTCGGAACAAAAGTTTTCAACGATGATGTCATGCAGGAATACCTGCCAAAGAAAACTTATGCCGCATTGAAAAGCACGATCGAAAACGGAGAAGAACTTGCTCCTGAAGTTGCAAATGTAGTCGCACATGCTATGAAAGAATGGGCATTGGCAAATGGTGCTACACACTACACTCACTGGTTCCAGCCTATGACCGGCGTTACCGCTGAGAAACATGATTCTTTCCTCAGCCCTGACTCGAACGCACATGCTGTATTGGAGTTTTCCGGCAAGGAATTGGTAAAAGGTGAGCCAGATGCTTCATCTTTCCCATCCGGCGGTCTTCGTGCCACATTCGAAGCCAGAGGCTATACCGCATGGGATTGTACATCACCAGCATTCTTAAGAGAAGATGCGATCGGTACTGTTTTGTGTATTCCAACTGCATTCTGTTCTTACACCGGAGAAGCTTTGGATAAGAAAACTCCTCTTCTTCGTTCTATGGAAGCCATCAGCAAACAGGCTGTCCGTGTTTTGAAACTGTTTGGCGAAGATGATGTGACCAATGTAAGCTGTTCTGTTGGTCCTGAGCAGGAATATTTCCTGATCGACAGAGATCAGTTCTTGCAGCGTGATGACCTGATCTTTACCGGACGCACTTTGTTTGGTGCAATGCCTCCAAAAGGTCAGGAATTGGATGACCACTACTTCGGTATCATCCGCGAGCGTCAGGCTGCTTTCATGAAAGAGTTAAATGAAGAATTATGGAAATTAGGAATTCTTTCTAAAACTCAGCATAATGAAGTTGCTCCTGCACAGCATGAGATGGCTCCGATCTTCAACACAGCCAATATCGCTACCGATCATAACCAGTTAGTTATGGAAACCATGAAAAAAGTAGCAAGACGCCATAACTTAGAGTGTCTGTTACACGAAAAACCATTTGCAGGTGTCAATGGCTCCGGTAAACATGATAACTGGTCACTGGTTACAAATACCGGCAAGAACCTTCTCAGTCCTGGTTCCCACCCATATGACAACAAAGAGTTTCTGTTGTTCCTGTCCGCTGTTATCGCAGCAGTTGATGACAATGCTGTACTTCTTCGTATGTCTGCTTCCAATCCTGGAAACGACCATCGTCTGGGTGCAAATGAGGCACCTCCAGCAATCATCTCCATCTTCCTTGGCGATCAGCTGGAAGATATCGTAGAGCAGATCCTTGCAAACGGTACTGCTACTCACAGCAACAAAGGTGAAAAGATGGATATCGGTGTACACACCATTCTTCCAATCAAAAAAGATGCTACTGACCGTAACAGAACATCACCTTTCGCCTTCACTGGTAATAAATTTGAGTTCCGTATGGTTGCTTCTTCTATGTCAATTGCAGGCGCAAATACGGTATTGAATGCTACCGTAGCAGATGTACTCGAGAAGATGGCTGATCGTTTGGAAAAAGCTGCTGATTTCGATACTGAAGTAGATAAGATCATTTGCGAGACTTTGAAAGAACATCAGAAAGTTATCTTCAACGGAAATGGATATTCCGATGAATGGGTTGCCGAAGCAGAACGTCGCGGTCTTCCAAATACCAAGACAATGGTAGATGCTACTGCTTCTCTGACCGAGGAAAAAACAATTGAAATGTTTGAAAGACAGCATGTATATACTCGTACTGAGTTGGAATCCCGCAGTGAGATCAACTACGAAGCATATGCAAATGCAATCAATATCGAAGCTAAGACAATGATCAAGATGGCTTCCCAGCAGTATATTCCATCGGTTATCAGCTATGTTACGAGTCTTGCTGAATCCATCAACAGTGTATCTGCTGCATGTGCTGACGCTGACCTTTCTGTTCAGAAGAATCTGTTGACCGAGTGCTCTTCTCTTCTGGCTCAGGCACAGAATGCTCTTCAGGCATTGAAAGAAGCTGACAAGACAGCTGCTACATTTGATGAGTGCAAAGCTCAGGCAGAATATTTCCGTGATGTTGTATTTGCAGCAATGGAAAATCTTCGTGCTCCGATCGATGCTTTGGAAGAATTGGTTGACACAGAGTACTGGCCTGTACCAACTTACAGCGATATGCTTTTTGAAGTATAATTGAATCAATGAAAAGATAGCTTCTAGACATTTTATAACTGGTCTGCTAAAATGCAATTAATATATGTATTTTTAGGAGGCCAGTTTTTTTGATTTCAATTCCATTAAATCCCAATTCACCAATCCCCATGTACCTGCAAATTTATAATTATATAAAAGAAGAAATTTTATCCGGACGATTATCTGCACCGGACAAATTACCGTCTGCGCGTTCTCTCGCTTCGTTTCTGTCGGTAAGCAGAAGCACCGTCGACACCGCATACCAGCAGTTGGTTGCCGAGGGTTATATTGAAGCGAAAGAAAAACGCGGTTTTTATGTAAATTCGATCACACACACTTCTTCCTTTCATTTTTCGGACGAAGAAACGCCTTCACCATCCATTGTTTCTTCAACCAAAGAATACTTATATGATTTCAATCCGGATGGGATCGATCTGGAACATTTTCCTTACAGTGTATGGAAATCGATCGGCAAAAATCAGCTCGACAATCCTGTTAATTTTATTTCAGCTCCTCCTTTTGGCCTGTATGAATTACGTCAATCCATCGCCAGTTATCTGCTTGGTGCCAGAGGAGTTCACTGTCAGCCGGAGCAGATTATTGTTGGCGCGGGGCTTGACCATCTGCTTCAAATGCTCTGTGTATTTTTTCAGCAAAAACCGGTTATTGCCATGGAAGAACCCGGTTATAAAAGTGCGAGAAATGTGTTAGAGACAAATGGATATGCAATTGAAAGCATCCCCCTTACCGATGGTTCGATTGCTCTTGATCAGCTATACCAGTCTCCTGCTTCTATCTGCTACGTCACTCCCAGCCATCAGTTTCCGCTCGGTACGGTGATGCCTGTATATAAACGCCAACAGCTTCTAGACTGGGCCTCTCTTAAGAAAGACCGGTACATTATCGAAGACGACCATGACAGCGAATTTCGATATGTTGGAAAACCAATCCCGGCATTGCAGAGCATCGACTGCCATGAAAAAGTAATCTATATTGGTACTTTTTCGAAAGCAATCTCTCCAGCGATCCGAACCGGCTATATGGTTCTTCCCCCTCACTTATGCCACGCTTACGAAGAAATCTGTGGCGGATATGCCTGCCCGGTCTCCCGGATCAGTCAGGGAATCCTCAATGATTTTCTTCGCCTTGGCTATTTCGAAAAACATCTTAACCGCATGAGAAAAAACTACCGGGTGCGTCATGACACTATGATCCATGAATTGAAAAAGAATTTTCCGGCTTCCTTGTTTTCCTTTAGCGGAGACCATGCCGGGCTTTATATTCTTCTTCATTATCACGGCAGCACCAAAGAAGATGTACTGCTGGAACGGGCAGAAAAAAACGGCATTAAGCTTCGCACACTCAAGGAGTATTACGCAAAGCTTCCTGCCGATTATCATCCTGTATTTTTATTAGGTTTTGCTTCTATGCCGGAAGAAACGATTGCCAAAGGAATCTCAATGCTTGCTAAGAAAATCTTCCTTTGCTAAATTTTCTTTTGCAAGTACCGTATCTTTTCCAATCTGTTTCTGCAGCTCTTCCAGGGAGTCAAATTTTCTCTCCCTGCGTTGAAATGCCATGAGATATACCACAATCTCTTTGTCATATAAATTCCCTGAAAAATCAAACAACCATACCTCAAGTCCCGGTGTTTCACCGTCTCCTACCGTTGGTTTCACACCCAGATTGGCTACTCCATCATAGCAGGTTCCATCTACGACAACCCGCACAGAATAGACCCCAAAAGGTGGCAGCAACTTTTCTTTTTCCGGTACCAGGTTGGCTGTCGGAACCGCCATCGTTCTTCCAATCTGATTGCCGTGTGTAACCACGCCCAAAAAGAAAAACGGTGTAACCAGAAGCTGATTTGCCTTTCGAAGCTGCCCTTCTTCTACCAACTGGCGGATCCTTGTGCTGCTGATCACCTGATCTTCATCCATAAGCTTGTCCATGACACATACCGAAAAGCCATAGTTCTCTCCGTATTGTCTCAAAAGGTCCGGTGAACCGGATCTTCCATGTCCAAAACGAAAATCCGTTCCTACCACAACATAGGAGACTCCCAGCTGTTTCATTAGAATTTTTTCAATAAAATCCTCCGCTGTCATATCAAAAAAGGACCGGGTTGCTGTGATCGTAATCAGATAATCCACACCATTTTCATAAGCCAGCTTTTCTTTTTCAGCACGCGAATATAATTCTGTCTTATCAAAGTCAAAGGTAACCATAACAACCGGACAACCGGTACTTTTGGCTTTTTGGATCAGAAGACGATGTCCTCGATGGATCCCATCAAATTTTCCGATGCAGATCGCTGTATTTTCCAGTAAAATATCTATTTTGTTTACATCTTGCACTGCTAAGATCTTCATGTTTACTCTCCGCTTCCAGATTCTCCATTGTAGAACATTTTCACGATTTTATATTTCTTCTCTTTTTGCACAAATTCATAAATCGCGTAAAATTTTTGATCCGCACCATACACACGTACTTTTTCTCCATCTTTTGCCAGATAGGATAGCATATTCTGTGGCAATTTGTTGCCGTTGACAAGAATCTTCATCCCATCTTCCGACACCGCACATTTTTCATACGCAGTAAAGACAGAGTCGATCGGCCGGATCAATGTTGGCAGCAAGCCCTGATCTCTTTTCTTCTCCACTTCCTGCAATGTCACTGCCTCGTCAAGCACAAATGGCCCCACTTTCGTACGCAATAATTCCTTCATCGCCGCTCCACATCCAAGTTTTTGTCCAATATCATCGCACAAAGTCCGGATATAGGTACCTTTTGAACAGGAAACTTCCATCGTAAATTCCTGATTTTCCTCGGAAAAGTGGATAATTTCCAGCGAATGGATCACGACATTGCGTGGTTTTCTCTCCACGGTCTTTCCCTCTCTGGCAAGCTGATACAACCGCTTCCCGTTGATCTTGATCGCGGAGTACATCGGCGGTATCTGTGAAATCTCACCCACAAATTGTTCCGCAGCTGCCTGCAATTCTTCCCGGCAAATATGGGACTTCACCTGACTTAGTATCTTGCCGGAAAGATCCAGCGTATCGGTCGTCACGCCAAGTTTTACAACGGCACGATATGTTTTATCCTTATCTGTCAAAAGCTCGCACACCTTTGTTGCCTTGCCAATACATACCGGCAACACTCCTTCTGCATCTGGGTCTAATGTGCCGGTATGCCCAATCTTTTTTATATGGAGAATCCCTCTGAGTTTTGCTACCACATCAAAGGAAGTAAATCCTTTTTCTTTATATATGTTAATGATCCCGTCCATGAATTTCTCCCCTGATCATCTATTTTCCTGCATGATTCAACTGCTTTTCAATATGACCGGTCAGATTGTTGATCACATCAAACGCGCTGCCCTTGATCGCACAACCAGCAGCCTTAACATGACCGCCACCGCCAAAATATCTTGCGATCTCGCTAACATCTACAATATCATTTGAGCGCATACTTACTTTAAACTCACCCGGTTCTCTTTCATCCAGAAGAATCGCTACTTCAATGCCCTCGGTTGTACGCATCTGGTCGATCACACCGTCCAGATCCGACGGTTCTGCCTCATACAACCGCATGACATTCTGTTTCACAACCGAAAAAATGCAGCGTCCATCCAGAATGCGGACACTCTCAAGCAGACATCTTCCCATGATCTGAAGCTGTTTGTATGATTTCAGATAAAAACTGCCGTCAATGATCTTTCCAAAAGGAATTCCTTTACTCATCAATTTGCCCGCAATTTCCATCGTTTTCGGAGATGTGCAGGAATGTTTAAACACTCCTGTATCATGAACAATTCCCGTATACAACGCACACGCCACTTCATAAGAAATTTTATCTTCACAAAGCAGGGTAAACAGGATCTCACATGTTGAACTGGCATCTGCTACTACCACATTTTCATTTCCAAACTTGGTATTTGTTATGTGATGATCCACGTTAAATACTTTATCTGCTTTTCTCATCACACGTTCTGCATCGCCCAGGCGGCTCTCGTCTCCGCAGTCAAGAGATACAAAAAGATCATAGGAATCCTGCTTTTCAAACGCTTTCTCCTGATACAGATACGAAAATGATTTTGGGAATTCTTCCAGATATACACATACTTTTTTCTCCGGATAATTCTCTGTTATATAATAATACAATCCCATTGTTGAACCCACACAATCGCCATCAGGACGCACATGCCCCCCAATGGCGATTGTATCAGCACTTTCAATGGCTTGCAAAAGATTACTACTCATCTGCTTCACCTTCATCTTTTTTTACTAAATCATCGATACGCTTAGACATCGTAACTCCATACTCAATGGAGTTGTCAAGCACAAACGTGATCTCCGGTGTGTTTCGGAGATTCATACGTTTTGCCAGCTGATGTCTTGCATAGGAAGCGCTCTTATGCAGCCCTTCCATCGTTTTTTCTTTTTCTTCTTCCGTGCCGAGTACACTGATAAAAACTTTCGCGAACTTCAGATCCGGCGTAACTTCTACTGCCATAACAGACGTCATCGGATGAATTCTTGGATCCTTAATGTCCTCCCGGATGATCTGACTCATCTCACGCTGTACTTCGCTATTGACACGAACATTTTTTACACTATTCTTTCTCACTATCTTGGCACCTCAACCATCTTATAACACTCAATCTGGTCTTCTTCCATGATGTCATTGAATCCATCAAATACAAGACCACATTCGTAACCTGCATTTACTTCTTTTACATCATCTTTGAATCGTTTCAGGCTGGCAAGATCGCCCTCAAAGATCTGCTCACCCTCTCTGGAAATGCGAACGCGGCAGCCTCTCTCAATCTTACCATCCAATACATAAGAACCGGCAATGCTTCCCACACCCGATGCTTTAAAGATCTGGCGGACTTCTGCATGTGCAATTACTTTTTCTTCGTAAATCGGCTCTAACATACCCTTCATCGCAGATTCAATATCTTCGATCGCATCATAAATAACACGATACAAGCGAACATCTACTTTTTCTCTGTCAGCGGTATCTTTTGCTGTGTTATCCAGACGGACATTGAATCCGATAATGATCGCATTCGATGCACTCGCAAGAGATACGTCAGATTCATTGATTGCACCTACTCCACCATGGATCACACGGACAGCAACCTCTTCATTGCTCAACTGAACCAGACTCTGTTTTACAGCCTGCACAGATCCCTGAACGTCTGCTTTGATGATCAGATTCAATTCTTTGACATTTCCAGCCTGAATCTGGTCGAACAAGCCATCCAAAGAAAGTTTCTTTGCCTTTGTTTCCTCCAGCAAACGATCTTTTCCCTGATCAATATATGCCTGTGCGATCTGTTTGGCATCTTTATCATTGTCGGTAGCCACAAAGATTTCTCCTGCATCCGGCACACCATTCAATCCCAGGATCTCAACCGGTGTTGATGGAGTTGCTGTCTTCAGACGTTCTCCATTGTGATCTAACATCGCACGAACTTTTCCGTATGCTGTACCGATAACGATATGATCTCCTACATTCAAAGTACCTTTCTGAACTAAGATTGTGGAAACCGGACCTCTTCCTTTGTCCAGACGGGCCTCAATAACAATACCACGTGCACGGCGTTTTGGATTTGCTTTCAGTTCCAAAACTTCTGCTGTCAGAACGATCATTTCCAGCAAGTTCTCGATACCCTCTTTGGTATGAGCAGATACCGGACAGAATATAGTGGAACCGCCCCACTCTTCCGGAATCAATTCATATTCCGAAAGTTCCTGTTTTACACGGTCAATATTTGCGCCCTCTTTATCAATTTTGTTTACCGCAACAATAATTTCAACACCTGCTGCTTTTGCATGGTTGATCGCTTCTACAGTCTGTGGCATAACACCATCGTCCGCTGCTACAACCAAAATAGCAATATCGGTAGACTGTGCACCACGCATACGCATTGCTGTAAATGCCTCATGTCCCGGTGTATCCAAGAATGTAATCTTTTCGCCATTGATCTTGACTACATAAGCACCAATATGCTGTGTGATACCACCTGCCTCATGAGCAGTTACATCACTCTGGCGGATCGCATCCAAAAGAGAGGTTTTACCATGGTCAACGTGACCCATAACGCATACAACCGGTGGACGTTTTACCATTTTGCTTTCGTCTTCTTCTTCCTCTTTCAGAAGTTCAGCAACCATATCTACTTTTTCTTCCATCTCGCAGAGAATATCAAATCCAAGTGCGATCTCTTCTGCTTCTTCATAAGTCACTTCCTGATTCAAAGAAACCATCTGTCCCTGCATGAAAAGCTTTTTCACCAATGCAGCCGCAGGCATCTTCATCTTGTCTGCCAGATCGCGGATCGTGATCGACTCCGGAATCGTAATTGACTTGATCTGCTCTTCCGGTTCCTGTTTCACTGGTTCCGGTTTGATGAATGCTCCCTTACGGTTTGGATCTTTCTTGGAACGGATACGGCTCATTTCCTCTTTGGTACTCTTGCGGTATCCGCCTGCTTTATTCCGATCGTCTTTCTTTTTATTTCTCTGACGGGAATTTTTCTGTTCCTGTTTAATACCATCAAAACCATTCTGAGCGCTTTCAAAACGCTGGAATACACGTTCCCCATTATTGCGGTTGTTACCACGGTTATTGCCGCCATTGTTTCCACGACGGTCATTTCTCTGTCCATTCTGTCCGCCCTGACCACTGTTATTGCGGTTATCTCTGCCACGTCCATTCTGACCGTTTCCGCGGGAATCATTGCGTCGGCCATCATTATTATTGTTTCTTGCCGGTCTGTTATTCTCTCTTTTCTGGTTAAATTTCTTTTCTTCTTTTGCCGTCTTTTCTTTACTTTCGTTCTTTTCTGTTTTCTGTGCTTCCTTTTTCTCAGCATCCGGTTTTGCAGTATCTTTCTTCTCTTCTGCTTTTTCCGGTTTCTTCTCAGACTTCTCTGGTTTTACTTCTTTTACTTCCTGACTGGTTTCTTTTTTCTCTTCTGTCTTTGCTGCCGGCTTCACATTTTCTTTTGCTACTTCTTTTGCCGGCTCCTCTTTTTTCTCAGCAGCTTTACGACTCATAAAGTTCTTCATCAAAAAAGCGATCGCAGCATCTTCAATGTTGCTGTTTGGGCCTTTTACATCTTCAAAACCATTCTCGTTCAGAAACTTTACCAGATCACCACTTTTAATATTTTTATCCTGTTGCTGCATACTCTTAGCAATTTCAAATATTTTCATTTTTGCCATACTTTGTTACCTCCAAATCAAAATTTTTCTCGATCGACGTTGCAAAACCTTTATCTAAAACAGCTAAGGATGCCCGAAACTGTTTGCCAATGGCATTTCCCAATGTTTCTTTGTCCCCATATATCACATAAGGGACATGATAAAATTTGCATGAATCTTTAAAGTTTTTCTTGGTGTTGTCGGAAGCATCTTCTGCTACTATCACAAGTTTTGCCTCCCCATCCCGGATCGCTTTTTCTGTCATAAACTCCCCGCTCACGACAACTCCTGCTTTCGTCGCTAATCCAAGTGTTCCTAATACTTTTTTGCCATTAATCATTTTTCCAACGCCTTTCTAACTCTTCATAAACCTCCGATGGTATCTCCATCTTGAAAGAGCGGTCCAAAGCATGAGATTTGCAGGCTTTTTGAAAACACTCCATACGATCACAAATATATGCTCCTCTTCCACTGTGTTTTCCTGTTTCATCCAGAAGGATCTCTCCTTCTTTGGTTTTCACAATACGAATCAACTCATTTTTGTCTTTACATTCCCGACAGGCAATGCACATCCGCTCTGGTCTTTTCTTTGCTTGCATCTGACCACTCCTCTTTATCTATCTTATGAAAGGCTCTGTGTTTCACTCTTGATGTCTATCTTGTATCCGGTAAGACGAGCTGCCAGTCTGGCATTCTGTCCTTCTTTACCAATTGCCAGTGACAACTGATAATCCGGAACAACAACACGTGCGCTTTTCTCTTCTACATCCACATCTACAGAAATAACTTTGGATGGGCTGAGGGCATGCTCAATAAAAATTGCCGGATCCTCGTTCCACTCTACAATGTCAATCTTTTCACCGCGAAGTTCTTCTACTACCGCATTTACTCTTGCACCATTCATTCCTACACAGGCACCAACCGCATCTACATCCGGATTGTTGCTATAAACTGCAATCTTCGAACGGGATCCTGCTTCACGGGAAACATTTTTGATCTCTACGACACCGCTCTGGATCTCTGCCACTTCATATTCAAACAAACGTTTTACAAGCTCAGGATGTGTACGGGAAATAATGATTCTTGGTCCTCTGCTGGTGTCTTTTACTTCTGTCACGTATAATTTGATACGTTCTCTTGGCTGGAACACCTCGGTATCAACCTGTTCCTGAGAAGTCAAAATCGCATCCATCTTACCAAGATCAATATTGTAGTTGCCGTTGCTGTAACGCTGAACGGTACCTGTTACAATGTCTCTTTCTTTCGTATAATACTGATCAAACAGAACTTTGCGTTCTTCCTCACGGATTTTCTGAACCACTACCTGTTTTGCTTTCTGTGCGGCAATACGTCCAAAATTCTTCGGTGTAACTTCAATGCTTACGGTATCTCCAACAATCTTGCCCGGGTACTTAACTTCTGCCTCAATGCGTGACATCTGTAATGTCGGATCTTCTACCTCTTCTACTACTTCTTTATCCTGGAAAACATGAAACTCACCGGTTTCACGATCCAGATTCACACGAATATTGTCACTTTTTCCAAACTGATTTTTACATGCTGCCAACAATGAATTTTCAATTGCTTCCAACAAAATTTCTTTGCTGATATCTTTTTCCTTTTCGATTGCATTTAATGCCTCAATTAACTCAGGATTTCCTTTCTGTACTGTTTTCTTTGCCATCTTTCTTTTTTCCTCCTATACTAGTTGATCTTAATCTTAAAATTCTATATATTTTCGAATCAAAGCAATATCTTTTACTTCTACTTCCAACGTCTGTTCATCCATCGCCAATACAATGGTTTCTTTTTCCGGATCATACTCTTTGAGCTGACCTACAAATTCTTTATCGGAATATTTCTTGCCATTTTCTTCCCATGTCACCGGTGAAAACAATTTCATCTCGACATCTTTTCCAATGTTGCGAATAAAATCCTTCGGCTTTTTGAACGGACGAAGTAGTCCCGGAGAGCTGACCTCTAAAATATAGGAATCCGGAATGAAATCATTCTCATCCATCCGATCGCTCAACTCATGATTTACTTTAGTTAAATCGTCAATCGTTATTCCACCTTCTTTGTCAATGTAAACCCGAAGGTGCCAGCTTCCCGCCTCTTTTACGTACTCTACGTCCACCAATTCATAATCGTATCCTTCCAAAATCGGTGTCAGCAACGCTTCTGTCTTTTGTTCGTAATCCTGATGTTTGCTCAACTCATGACCTCTTTCTTTCATTTTTCCATGAAACTTTTTAACAAAAAAAAAGTAGATACATATTTCTATGTAGCTACAAATGCTGTCGTTTCACTTTCCATATGCAATTGTCGTTACAAGAACGATTATATACCTGTTTTTACCAGTTGTCAAGGGGTTTCAGGGGGAAAAATCATAAAACAGAGTCATTCTTTCGTCTGACTCTGCTTTATCTCCAACATATTACAATTTGTCCGGGTAATTTTCCAACTGGTGGAAAATGCCAACTATATTTACAATATCTGCTTCCACATTAAAAATAATAATATAGTTCATCTGAGACACGACTGCCTCTCGATATCCCTTCTTGGCAAGATATGCATCTCTACACTCTGAAAACTGAAATGGATTTATCTCTAATCTGTCATAAATAGTATCAATACAGTCTAATAGATGTTTCGCTGCCTGTTCATTCTTTAAACAGTAAATCAAATGATACACAAGATTATCAAGTAATCCATCGGCATGCTCTGTAACATTTAATTTATAAGCCATACTTTGCTCTCGTTTCTCTAAGTGCTGTTCTGGCATCCTTTACCTGTCCTGCCTCTA